>DATMZL010000589.1:0-2345 GCA_035607075.1 Polyangia bacterium | reverse complement strand
GGCCATCCAGGTCGTCGGGGACACCGTGACCGGGCAGCCGTTCGTGTTCGTGGGCGCGCGCTGCCAGCCCGCAAAGTGCGGACCCGAGCTTCGCGGGTCGACGCCCGGCGGTGCGCGAAGGTGCTTTCGAAAATTGAGCAGCACGTAGACCATGCTCGTCCGCGTCTCCCGCGGCGTCCTGAGCGGACGGACGTGATAGCGATCGCCGACGACCTGTCCTTTGCGACCCAGGACGCGGTTCACCGCCAGCGCCAGACGGATGGCGAGCCCGTGCATGCCGCCGCGGGCGCGGCGTGCCTCGTCTCCCTCGACGATGAAGTGCCCGTGGTCCTGCTGAATCGAGAAGTGAATCACGCGGAACCGATCGAGCGATGCGCGCGCGATGGCGCGACGGAGCGCCTCGAACACGCGCGCGGATCGGAACGACGGAAGGCCTGGCGCCGCGCGGATCGTCACCTGGAGCGGGTAGCGGGGGTCGATCTTGGCGCGCGTCTCGTGCGGCATCGAGGGGCGGCCGCGCGGCTTTCGTCCCGCTCCCTTTCTTGCCCCACCCCACTTGCTTGCCACCTCCAGCGGCAGCCGCATCTGGCGCCGCGACGCCGTCTTGATTCCGCGCATGTCCGGTTGTCGGCGCGGACAGCGCCGGGTTGCGTGTTCGCCGCGGACTTGAATCCGCGGATGTTTGGAGGGGCGAGGACGGGGTTCGTTGGGAGGTCGGGAGAGGGCTCGCTTCGCGGGCGTCCGACCGTTTTCTGACAGCGGCTGACAGCGAAGCGTCGCGCCCTCCACCGCGCCACGCGGCCCAAGGCGCGCGAAGGCCGCGGCGCGCGCGCGCCCACGTGAGCGGCAGCGCCTGGCATAGCGGCTGCAAAACCGGGCTCGCAAACACAAAGGAGTCCGGTCATGAAGGTCCTCTGGTTTGCGGTTGCCACGACGTTGTTCGTTTCGAATGTCGCCTTCGCCAACACGCGCATCTGCGTGAGCGTGCAGCAGAAGTCCTGGTACAAGCCGAGCGCGCCGGCCACGCCGCCGCCCGCCGCGGCGGCAGCGCCGGCGCCGGCGCCCGAGATCGGCCCTGCGCCCGCGCCGCCGCCTCCGGCGGTCCGCCAGAAGGAGGGCGGCCCCCCGTTGCCGTTCACCGTTCGCCCGCACGAGGGCGACATGCCGTACGGCGGCCCGGCGCCGACGTGGCCGCCGCCCGGGGCGCCGCCTCCGCCGGAGCAGGCGGTACGCCGCGTGCGACCGCCCGCGAATCCGAACCCGCACGAGATCGATCCGACGCTGCACCTGCGCCGCATGCTGGAGTACGAAGTGACGCACGAGCCGGGCTTCGCCGCCGTCGACGAGCGCTGCGAGCAACGCGTGACCGTCGAGCTGTATCAGCTCGAGAGCGGCTGGACGGTCTTCGCCCGCTACTCGGGGACCGAACGCGAAGAGAAGGTCGATCACGCGGAGCTGGACGAGTTCGCCGAGCTCGCGCAGCGGATCGTTTACGCGCTGCTGCGCAACAAACCGATCAGCCACACGATCACCCGCGAGAACGTCCTGCGCGCCGACAGCGAGCAGAACCTCCGCACGATCAACGGCACCGGGCACCTGCTGTTCGGCATGGGGACCGCGATGCGCGTCGCCAACCTGCGCACCGCGCAGACGAAAGACACACCGGCCGCCGACGAGACGCGCTTCATCACGCCGGTCAGCATGCAGATCGGATACCGGCGCAAGCTGCGCGCCTGGGGCCTCGACGCCTTCGGCCGGCTGAACCTCGGCACCGAGAACACCGGCGTCAACAACAACGACATGGGCGGTCACGTCGACTACTCGAAGAGCTTCCTGACGGGCCTCCATTTCCTGCACTACACCGACGCGCCCGGCATCAACTCTTTCTACTTCGGCGGCGGCGCGGCCTTCGAGATCGCCCAGTTCGAGGTGATCCGCCCGGTCGCCAACCGATTCGGCGGCGACACGCGCGACTCGCTGGTCGGCGGCGGCCTCAACATCGACCTCCTGCTCGGCTACGAGTTCTTGCGCGCCAGCTCGGTCCACTTCTACGGGCAGCTGGAGGCGAACGCACCCGCCTACGTGATGAACACGGAGAGCGACTCGGGCGGTATCAACACCTGGATGCCCGGCCTCACCGCCCAAATCGGCGTCATTTTCTGAGCGCCATGAACACGCGAGGGCTGATTGGGCTCCTCGCCGGGGCCCTGTTGTTGATGCTCGGCAGGCCGGCGGCGGCGCAGCTTCGAACCTGCGTGCACGTCGAGCCGGGACGGGGCGACGCGCAGGCGCTGACGAAGCTGGTGAAGGCGGAGCTGGACCGCCACCCCACGCACCGCGCGGTC
>DATMZL010001527.1:0-2342 GCA_035607075.1 Polyangia bacterium | reverse complement strand
AGGCCGAGTTCGCTCGCGTTCCGTTCGCGGACGTCGGTCCCATCAAGGTGTTGGAGGGCTTGACCGATGAGCAGGTCTTGTTCCTCTCGGACATCTTTTTGATCGGCTATATGGGAGCCGAGATGTGTGGGATCAAGGACGGCGACGTGATCGCGGTGTGGGGCGCCGGCCCTGTGGGCCAGTTTGCCATCGCGAGCGCGCGGTTGCTGGGAGCGGAACGGGTGATCGCGATCGATCGCATTCCGTCGCGGCTGGCGTTGGCGGCGGCGCGCGCCGGTGCCACGGATACGATCAACTACGAAAAGGTCAACCTCGCGGAGGCGCTCAACGATCTCACAGGCGGGCGCGGTCCGGATGCCTGCATCGACGCGGTCGGAACGGAGTCTCACAGCCGCGGGCCGACCTACGCCTACGATCGCGCCAAGCAGGCACTGATGCTCGAGTCCGACCGGCCGATCGCGCTGCGGCAGGCCATTCGTTCCTGCCGCAATGGCGGCACCATCTCAGTGATCGGCGTCTACGGCGGCTTCATCGACAAGTTCCCGATGGGCGCGGTGATGAATCGGTCGCTCACGATCCGGACGGGCCAGTGCCACGTCCACCGTTACCTGCGGCCGCTTCTGGAGCGGATCCAGGCGGGCGAGATCGATCCGAGCTTCGTCATCACGCACCACCTGCCGCTGGCCGAGGCGCCGCGCGGCTTCGAGATGTTTCTCGCCAAGGCGGACGGTTGCGAGAAGGTCGTACTGCACGCGTAGCACACACGTAAAATGAACGCGATCAAGCTCCTCAAGCAGCAGCACCGAGAAGTGGAAGCTCTCTTCAAGCAGCTGGAGAAGGCCAAGTCGGCCCGCCCGCGAAAAAAGGCGTTCGAGCAGATCGCCGACAAGCTGGCCGTGCACGCGACCATCGAGGAGAAGCATTTCTACCCCTCGGTGAAGCGACGCCAGACCGAGGAGATCCTGCTGGAGTCCGTCGAGGAGCACCTGGGCGTCAAGCGCGTCATCGCCGACATGCTGGATCTCGACGCGGATGACCCGACGTTCGAGGCCAAGGCAAAGGTCCTCAAGGACCTGGTCGAGCATCATGTCGAAGAGGAAGAGGAGACGCTCTTTCCAAAGGTGTCGAAGCTGCTCGACACCGACGAGCTCGAAGCCATCGGCGAACAGATGACCGCGCTGATGGAGGATCTGCTGGAGAGCGGAAGCCCGCGGGAAGCCGTTCCGTCGGAGACGGAGCACGCCGCCAGCTTGTGCCCCGACGGTTCCGTGGCTTGCAGGCGGTCGCCGTGCAACGCGCGCACGGTGGTGTCCTTCGTGTCTTGTCGGACAGGGAACGGGAAGTCTTCCGGATGGCCGCCGATTGCCGGACCGCGGTGGAGATTGCGCGGGCGCTGTGCCTCGCGCGCAAGACCGTCGACACGCACCTCAGTCGGATCAATCGCAAGCTCGGTCTACGCGATCGCGCCCAGCTCGTCCGGTTAGCCGCGGGAATCGGCCTGGTGCATTCGATCCGGACCGACGGATCGGCGCCCGCTGCCCCTCAACGGGCCAGCTTATGATTAACAGCGTTGTGTTGGGGGTGCGGAACCGACACCTCGCACGCGTTCGCACCTATTTGCGTCCGCCGGCCCGATTCGCGCCGCCGGCGCCGCCCGCGCTCGATAAACTGTTGCCGTGCTTGACGCTGAGGCACACCCGATCGCATTCGCGCGATTCGCGGCGGTGGCGATCGTCGCTGCGGCGGCGGCAGGCTGCCACGGCAAGATCGGTTCTCACGGCGCGGGCGGCGCGGGAGGCGTCGGCATTGGCACCGGTGGCGCACCGCCACGCGCCGACACGGCCTCGGCGAGCGTCGCACGGCGCCTGAGCCGCGCCGAGATCGACGCGACCGTCCGCGATCTCCTCGGGGACACGACCAACCCGGCGAGCCGATTCCTCGCCGAGGACGAGTACACGCCGTTCGACAACGACTACAAGCGCCAGAATCCGTCGGCGGCGCTGATCGATTCGCTCCAGGCGACCGCCGACGACATCGCGGCGCGCGTGCTCGCGCCGGCGACCCGCAGCCGGCTGGTGACCTGCACGCCGAGCGGGTCCGGCGACGCCGCGTGTTTTCGCCAGGTCATCGAGACGGCGGGACGGCGGATGTTCCGGCGGCCGCTGTCCGAAGACGAGATCACCGCCTACCTGACGCTGCAGTCATTCGCGACGGAGAACAACCCGTCCGTTCCGCACGACTTCTACACGGCCGTCGCGTTGATGCTGCGGAGCATGCTGCAAGATCCGGAGTTCCTGTACCGCCTCGAGATCGGGGCGCCGACCAGCGAGCCCGGCGTCCTC
>DATMZL010000653.1:0-11363 GCA_035607075.1 Polyangia bacterium | reverse complement strand
CGGCGGTCGTGCCGGGCGACGCGGGGGGCGCGTCGAGGCAGGCGCTTACGGGCGCTTCCGTCCAAGGATTGGGGTCCGAGCACGCGCTGACGGAGTGTCCGCCCCCACCCGCGCCCCCGCCGCCGCCTCCGCCCCGGCCCGCGGGCGAGCCGCCCGCGTCGGTGCCGTACACAGGATCCTTTGCGCACGCTCCGGTCAGGGCAAACGCCATGGCGAGAGCGGCAACGAAGCACGATCGGTCCGTGAGCAGATGAACCACGCGCGCAAGCTAGCACGACATTCCAAAAGTTCGGTCACGAACGGGTCTGTCACAAATCGACAATACTTCGAACATCGCAGCGGTAGCATCTACATTTACAAATGGTGTAAACGCCGCAAAGGCATATTGCGCCTATTCACAAATCACCTGATGGCGGCCGTCGTCGCTGCAATCGCGTTCGTGCTTTCGAACGGCGGGGGCGTCGCGCGTGCGACGAGCTATACGATCACCGTGGATGCGTCCAACCCGACGACAGGCAATCCGCGGTTCTGGACCGCCAGCGTCGGGACGGGCACGGCCAGCCTGACGCTGCGGTCAGATCTGCAGACGCAGTACAAGCTCGCGAACCGCGAGCTCGGCATGCAGCGCGTGCGCGGCCACGGCGTCCTCAGTGACGACATGGGGATCTACAAAGGGCCGAGCTCCTACGATTGGACGAACCTCGACATCTATCTGAATGCGATCGTGTCAGCCGGGATGCGGCCGTTCATGGAGCTCGACTACATGCCCGCCGCTCTGGCATTGACGGGGAGCAAGATCGACTTTCCGAACGACATCAACGCCTACAAGCAATTCATCCAGGCCGTCGTCCAGCACTGCGTGGACAAGTACGGCGCCGACGACGTGGGGCAGTGGTACTGGGAGGTCTGGAACGAGCCGGACTATCCGGGGTCCTGGAACGGCACGAACGCGACCGAGAGCGCCGCGGCGAAGATGGCCGACTACTATGCGCTCTACGACGCGACTGTCGACGCTGCCACCGCCGTGCTCCCCGACATCATCATCGGAGGGCCAGTGTCGACCTGGTACGGGCCCATTGGCGCATTCCTGCAGCACTGCAAGAGCGCGAACAAGCGGGTGACCTTCGTGTCGTCTCACGTCTACCCGGGCGCCGACGGTAACTCGCCTGCGGACGCGACGGGCCTCCTCAACGACAACAACGCCCGATTGGCCCAGATCGCGACTGGCGGCTACACCACCGCGACCGTGAAGTCGTTCAACACCGAGTGGAACTCATCGTACTCCGGTCAGGGCGGCAAGCCCGGCGACGCAACCTTGAGCATGGACAATCACTGGAACGCCGGCTTCATCCTCAAGGGCGTCAAGTTGCTCTCCGACAAGAACCAGGGAGATACGCCGCCGCTCGACGTGTTCTCGTACTGGGTGTTGTCCGACATCTTCGACGAATCGGGCGGCCCGTCGGGCTCGTACATTCTCGGCCAGGGAGGAAACCTGCCGTTCGGTCGCGTGTTCGGTCTCATGACGTTTCAGGGTGTCCGCAAGGCGGCCTTCAACGCGTTCAAGATGCTCAACTACCTCGGCCCTCGGCGTTTGATGTCGGGCGGTGGGACGGGCGGCGATGGGGTCGACGCCATGGCCACGATGTCCGCTAGCGGCGACGAGCTCCAGATCCTGGTCTACAACTTCTTTGCGACCCTCAACACGACGGGCAACGACGACGTCACGGTGACCGTGAACAACCTGCCCGCCGCGCTCGCGGGCAAGGAGGTCTTCGTCACTCATTTCCGCGTCGACGAGACGCATAGCAACCCGTACAGCGTGTGGCTGAGCCAGGGCAGCCCCACCAATCCCACCGAGGACCAGTGGCGAGCGATGCGCCAGGCGCAGCACCTGGCGCTGCTCCAGCCGGTGAGCAAGGCGACGATCAGCAACACGTACACCGCGAGCTTCACCATGCCGAGGCAGGCCGGATCGCTGCTCGTCGTCGGGCTGAAACGCCCGCTGATCGGCCGCAACGCGTTCGTGGAAATCGAAGGCGAAGACTACGACGGACAGTCGGGCGCGACGAAGGAGAGCAGCGACGACACGACCGCGGGGCAATCGATCGCCGGTGACACCGGCAGCTACGTCTACTTCGAGAACGTGGACTTCAGCGACGCCAGCGCCGCCGCCGTCGAGTTGCGGGTGGCCGCGCAGAGCGATGCGACCCTCGAGCTGCGCGGTGATTCGGAGACTGGTCCGCTCCTCGGGGCGTGCGCGCTGACAGCCACCGGCGGCGCCTGGGCCACGCAGACATGTCAGCTGACCGAGACTGCGGGCGTGGGCCGCGTGTTCGTCTCGTTCGGCGGCGCGGCTCGTCTCAACTGGCTGCAGTTCCAACCGGCCGGCGGCGATGCGGGAACCGGGGCTGGCGACGCCGGGGCCAAGATCATCCTGTCCGGAACGGGTGGCGGCACAGGCGGTGCCGGCTCGGGCGGATCCAACGGCGTGACCGGGAGCGGCGCGGCCTCGGGCTGCGGGTGCGCCGTCGTCGTCGGCGGCTGCCGGTCCGCAACCCTCGCGCTCGCTGGCGCTATCGCTATCCTATTGGGCGCGCGCCGATACCGCGCTCGTCATAGCCGCTAACATTGCATCGCCTATGAAACACATAGCTCTTGTTCTGGGGTTCTTCTCTGTCGTTGCGATGTCGGTCGGCGGGTGTGCGGGTGACGAGCCGGCGGATACCGGCGCTGCGGGATCCGGTGGTGGGACCGGCGGCGGAGGCGCCATCGGAGCTGGCGGCAGCGCTGGACGCGGCGGCACGACGGGCACGGCTGGCACGACGGGGAGCGGCGGCACGACGGGTACCGCTGGCACGACTGGCGTTGCCGGCACGACGGGCGCCGCCGGAACGAGCGGCACCGCCGGACGTGGCGGCACGACGGGAGCCGCGGGCACGGGCGGCACTGCCGGACGTGGCGGTACGACGGGAGCCGCGGGCACGGGCGGCACTGCGGGACGCGGCGGCACGACGGGAGCCGCCGGAACGACCGGCGTTGCGGGCTCCGCCGGACGCGGCGGCTCGACGGGAGCCGCAGGAACGACCGGCGCTGCGGGCACGACTGGCTCCGCCGGAACAACTGGCTTCGGCGGGAGCGGCGGTTTGCCGGCGCTCTCCGTCAGCGGCAACAAGCTGCAGGATCCGAGCGGCAAGACGATCATCCTGCGCGGCAGCTCGCTGATCGACATCGGGGCGCTCTACGCTTACGGCGGCATGAGCGTCGCGGGCATCAGCGCGCGCCTGGACAAGATCGCCGCCGCCGGCGTGCAAGGACACGTCGTGCGCATGCCGGTCTATCCGAGCATCGACTACAACGAGGGCTACCCCACCTGCTCGCCGCTGCCCTACCCGGTCGGCACCGGACCGGCAGCCAGCTGCACGCCGAAGATGCCGCTCAGCGCGGCCGACTACGTTAGCCGCGTGCTCACGCCGGCTGTCGACTACGCCACCAGCAAGAGCCTCTACGTCATCATCGACTTCCACCAGATCGACGTCATCACCAGCGGCACCTCGGCGGCCGACGCGCGAACGTTCTGGACAGACATCGCGCCCCGCTTCGCGAACTACGCGAACGTCATCTACGAGCCCTTCAACGAGCCGACCGAGCCGTCCTCATCGTGGGCGGCGGTGAAGCCGGTCGTGCAGAGTTTCGTCGACACCATCCGCGCCAGCGCGCCCCGCAACATCATCATCGTTCCGTCTCACAGCTGGGATCAGCATCCGGGCGACGCCGCCAGCAGTCCACCCAGTGGGACCAACCTGATGTACACGGCGCACATCTACCCCAGCAACTGGAACACCGCCTTTCAGAACCAGGTGACGACGGCAGTGGCCAAGGTGCCGGTGTTCATCACCGAGTGGGGTTACGGCGCGTCGGATCCCGCGTCGTTCGGGACAGGGCTGCGCATGACGGTCGACGGAAACGGCGCGAGCTGGACCGCCTGGGTGACGGACAACGCCTGGACCCCTCCGATGTTCGCCGACAGCTCCCTCACGACGCTCACCAGCTTCGGGATGCTGGCGAAGACCTGGCTCGCCGCCACCGCGAACAGCAACTGGGTGCAGTAACCCGCTGCCGCCCATCCCGCGCCGTATCTCGGCTCGCGGGTTGACTTCAGGGCGCAGCCCATTTAGATTAGTGTCGTACTCTAAAAGGGAGAGCGGCCATGACTCAGCAACGTGTCGCAGTGATCACGGGAATCTCATCGGGAATCGGACGCGCCACCGCGGCCGAGCTTGCGCAGCGTGGGTTCCGAGTCTTCGGGACGGTCCGCGTGCCGGGAAGCGCAGACCTACCTGGTGTGGAGCAGGTGGTGCTCGACGTGCGCGACGACGAGTTGGTCAAGCGCGGCATCGACGAGATCGTCGCCAAGGCGGGCCGGATTGACGTTCTCGTCAACAACGCGGGCAGCACCGTCGTGGGCGCCATCGAGGAGACCAACACGGCCCAGGCGCGCGATCTCTTCGACGTGAACTTCTTCGGCGCCGTGCGAACCACGCGCGCGGTGCTGCCCTACATGCGCGCCCAGCGCTCAGGCCGCATTGTCTTCGTCAGCAGCGTGGTCGGCTTCCTTCCAGCGCCGTACATGGGGTTTTACGCCGCTTCCAAGCACGCCATCGAGGGCTACGCCGAATCGCTGGACCACGAGGTCCGCGAGCTCGGCATCCGCGCCATCCTGGTCGAGCCCAGCTTCATGAAGACCCGCTTGGACAAGAACTCCGTGGCAGCCGCGCAAACCATACGGGATTATGCGGACACACGCGCGCGCGTGGGCGCGCACCTCAGCGCCAACGTCGCATCGGGCGGTGACCCGTCCCTCGTTGCAACGGTTATCGCCGAAGCGCTCACCGACGAGCGCCCGCGCGTTCGTTATCCCGTCGGCAAGGGCGCGGGCATGCTGGCAAAGCTGCGGTCATTCCTTCCGGCACGCATGTTCGATCGGAGTTTCCGCAAGCAGTTCCAACTGGAGACCTGATATAGGGGCTGGCCATGCGCCGTTCCCGAGAAGAAGCAGCCGCAACGCGCGCGAAGATCGTCGCGGTCGCGGCGCGCCTGTTCCGCGCCCGCGGAATCGACGCCACCAGTGTCGCCGACGTGATGTCCGCCCTGGGGCTCACCGTCGGCGGATTTTACCGTCACTTCGACAGCAAGGAGGCGCTGGTGACCGAAGCCATCGACGCTGCCTCGCGCGACACCACCGATCGCCAACTGGCGGCGTCTGGGTCGCGTGAGGGAGGGCAAGAGGTGGAGCTGCTGTCGCTGCTCGACCGCTATCTCTCTCACGGTCATCGGCAGCACCCCGGCCAGGGTTGCCCCGTGGCGGCGCTCTGCTCCGAGGTCGGGCACGGAAGCCAGGAAACGAAGAAGGCGTTCACCGTCGCGTTGCAGCGGCTGCTCGACACCGTCGACGCGGCGACGGGACGCGGCCCAGGAGCTGACCGCGAGAGCACCCTCTTCGCGGCGTCGGCGGCGGTCGGCGCGATCGTCCTCGCGCGAGCGACCCACGACGAATCGCTCGCTGACGAGTTGCTCTCGGCGGCGCGGAAGCGCCTGCTCGAGACCAGCGAGAAATCACCGGCCCGTCGACGTCTGAGGAAGCCGGCTGAGCGGGACTGACTCGAGCCGCGCCGCCATCTCTGGTAGCAACCCGGTAACAAATGGCGAGCGATTGGGTGCAAACGTACGGGGCTGAATGTCGCCGGTTCGAACCCGGTATCCCGCTCTCGTTCAATCGCCTGCCTGTTGATCGGAAAGCTGCCGCGGCAGCTTCATCGTGAACGTCGTCCACCTCCAACCGTAGCCGCCCGTCGGTGAGCGAGAGACGTTGAGGAGCCCATCGATCAGGCTCGCAAGCCGCCCCTTGGCGCGCCGCGACCTCGATTTTCCGCCGCAGCCGTTCGGCGCCGGCGAGGGCACCGCGCTCGAACATGCGGCGCATGCCGTCGATCTGCAGCTGCAAAGTCGTGAGGGGGGTCCGCAGCTCGTGGGACGCGATGGAGAGAAACTCTTCGCGAAGCCCGACGGCCGCGCGAAGCGTCGCCTCGGCCTCCTTCTGCTCGGTGATGTCGGGGCTGCTGCCGACCATTCCGGCGAAGTCGCCCGCCGGAGAGAACCTCGGCACGCCGTAGGATTGTAGCCAGCGCCACTGGCCGTCGGCGCGCCGCGCCCGCCCTGGCCGCGGAACGGCTTACGCTCCTGCATCGCCGCTCGGTACGCCGACTCGTAAGCCGGCAGGTCGTCCGGATGGAAGAGCGCTCGCCAGTCTTTCCCGGGGGTCTCAGAACCGAAGAACTCGGACCATGCCCGATTCACGAACTCGACGTCGCCGTTCTGATTGTTCACCCAGATCATGACCGGCGAGTCGTTCGCCAGCGTCCGAAACCGTTCCTCGCTCTCGCGCAAGGCGGCCTCGCCGTCGCGCCGGGCCGTGACGTCCTCGTAGGTGCCGAGCACGAACGGCTCGCCGTCGATCTCCACCGTGTCGAGATTGTTTGAAATGACGACGCGCTCCCCACCTTGGTGAAGACGGTCTTTTCCATGCCGCGCACGTACCCGCGACGCACGAATTCCGCGCGCAGCGCCTCCCGTCCTCGCACATCGCGGTGCATTCCAGCGTCGACACTGGTCTTGCCGACGATCTCTTCGCGAGGAAAACCGAAGAGCCGCTCGAACGCGGGATTCACGTCGGCGACAGCCAAGCTGGGCACCTTCACGAGCGCGATGGCGAACGGCGCGCGCGCGAACATCGCCGCGAATTTTCGCTCGCTCGCCGCGAGCTGCTGGACGACGAGGTCACGCTCCCGACTGCTGCGTTCCGCTTCCTGCCTCGCGTTCTTTTCCGCTTCATACAGGCGGGCCCGTTCGGCGGCCACCGCGCACTGGGTTGCCAAGGCGGAAAACCAGCGACGTTCGCCGGCGTCGAATTTCCGCGGCGCATCGCTATCGCAGAAAGATCGAGGCTGAGTCCCCGAGATCGCCGCCGCCCGCGCACCCGCGGTCAGCTCTAAGCATAGGCGGATTCTCGTGAGGTCGGCGCGCTGACCTCACACAGGATCCTCGAAGCTCGATCCCTCGCCGACTCCGACGCGGCATTTCTGCGCGCCATATCGTGCACCGCTGGCGACGTACTCTTCGAGCGGCGCTCGCAGCCCGCGATCAGAAGATGGTGGTCAAAGATTGTCTTTGGCAAGAATCGGGGCGGCTTGCGCCGCAGCTGAGCGTTCTCACGTTCAACCGAGGGTGGGGTCGTGTGCAGGGGCCGAACGATCTTTGTCACGCTGGTGCTCGGGATGCTTGCGGGCGCCTGCGTGCCGGCTTCGTGGGGGGCGGATGCGCTGTTGCATCCGAAGCGCCGGCCGGTGATGCGGCGGCCGGTCGCGTCGTTCGAGGTCGTCCAGTTCGAAGGCGACGGCGTCAGGCTGGCGGGGCGGTGGTTCCACACCCGCGACAAGCGGGGCACCGTCGTTTTCCTCCACGGTATGTCTGATAACCGGGCGTCAGGCGGCGAGATCACCGATCACTTCGTCGCGCGCGGCTTCGAGGTCATCACCTACGACAGCCGCGCCCATGGCGAGTCGGAGGGAGACGCCTGCACCTACGGGTACTATGAAAAGAGGGATCTCGAGCGCGTCCTCGATCGGGTAGAGACGAGGCCGATCGTCGTCATGGGGTTTTCCATGGGTGCGGCGGTCGCGCTGCAAGCGGCGGCCGTCGATCGGCGCATCGACGCCGTCGTCGCGGTCTCGCCTTTCTCGGATCTGCGCACCATCGTCGAGGAGCGCGCGCCGTTCTTCGCGACTCGGCGAGACATCGCCAGCGCGTTCAAGCTGGCCGAGCAGCGGGCCCACTTCCGCGCCGACGAGGTCAGCCCGCTGGACGCGGCTGCGCACATCACGGTGCCCGCGCTGATCATCCACGGCGAGCGCGACCGCAAGACGCAACCCGATCACGCGCAACGGATCTTCGCGGCGCTGCAGGCGCCCAAAGAGCTCATCCTGGTCCCGAACCGTGGTCACCGTCGTCCCCTGACCGAAGACGTGTGGCGCGAGATCGACGCGTGGCTCGACGCCGGGCTGCGACCTCCGGCGGCGCCTTAGACCGCCGGCCGCCGCGGCGATCCGTGCGTTCGCGTCAGCGGGATCGCCGGCTCTGCCCGACCACGGTCTCTCGTTCGGCCCTGCGGGTTTCAGTCTCTTCCTCGACGGATCGCTGCTGCCGCTTCACGAGCCCCTGGGTCTCGTCGACGAAGTAGAACAGCACGCGGAAGAATGCGGCCAGAACCGCCACCAGAATCGACGACAGCAGCCACCGCAACACGCCCCCGATCGGCCCCAGGCTCGGGACAACGTTGACCGGCAACGTGCCAGTGATCGGCACCAGTCCGAGCGCAATCCAGTGCGAGACGCAGTACGGGCACGAAACCATGTAGCCGAGCCACGTTTCCTTACCGCCAAGACGCGCGCGCAGGGGCTCGCAGATCCGTTCGCGCGCGATCGTGTGCGACAGCCCCATCACGATCAGGGAGACGGCGACCAGCTGAGCAATCCCGTGCACCCGGGAAAGCTAGGCATCCGCGAGCCCGCGCGTGACTGAGCAGTAACGAGGGCGTCAGGTCGTCACCGCGCGGTGGCATGTACGTCCCGTAGGGTAGCGACGTACGCCGCCCGCCCACTTGGCATGATCGTCGCTTTAACGGCAGAGCATGAGGCCAAGCCAAAAGAAGACGGGAATCTCAGCCAGGTCGCCGAAAGTCGCCAAGAAGCAACGGCAGATTGCCGCACGCCGTGTCGCGAAGCGCGCGAAAGGAGCCGCGGAACGGTGGCCCAGCCGGGCAAAGCGTTTCGTGCAGCGCCATCCCATCCCGGTGATCCTGGGCGTTTCGGCGATTGGGTTCGTTCTGACGACGCTGAAAAAAATCGTTTGAGCACTCACGCGGCTCCCGGTGCGGAGCCCACGGGTGCGTTCTCAACCCGGTTCGACCATCAGCGTTAAGTTGGCTACATGAATCAGCCAACGACTGAATTGCCGGGCCCGAGCGTCATTCCGGGCGACCACCATCTTGCGATTTGCGGGGCGACTGACGTCGGCGCCAAGCGCAGAGACAATCAGGACACCTTCGTGATCGCCGACCTTCGGTCAGGCGACCTCAGCAACCCTTGCACCCGGACCGAGATTCCGCTCTCGACACAGGGCATCCTGTTGTTGGTCTGCGACGGGATGGGCGGTGCGGCCGCCGGCGATCTCGCGGCGACGATCGCGGCACAGGCCATCAAGTGGCAACTTGTCGGCGCGGGTCCCACGGTGGCAGTGTCTCCTGACAAGTCTCTGAAAAGCGCCGTCTGGAACGCCAACGGAGCCGTTTTGGCCGAAGCGAAGGCGCATCCCGAGACGCGCGGGATGGGGACCACCTGTACGGCTGCCATCGTTCTGCCGGACCACCTCTTCGTCGCGCAGGTCGGTGATTCGCGCGCGTATCTTCTGCGCGACGGCCACCTGAACCTCCTGACGCGTGACCAGACGATGGCCGACCAGCTGGTGGAGGCTGACGCGCTTCGGCCCGAGGAGGTACCCCGCCACCCCTACCGGCACATTCTCGTCCAGGCAGTGGGAACTCAATCGACGATCGAACCGATCACGTCCGACGCTCGTTTGCGGCGCGGCGATCGCATCCTGCTCTGCTCGGACGGCCTGCACGGCCCGGTCCCTGGCCATGAGATTGCCCGCATTCTGGGCAGCGCTCCGGACATCAACCGTGTAACCCACGACTTGATTCAGGCCGCCCTGTCGGCGGGAGGGCCGGACAACGTCACCGCTGTCGTCGCGGACTGCGAATAACCGCCGGTACGCAGTCGTAGCAGCTTCGGCCTGACCGCCGCGGCTCTTCGTCGCGGCGATACGCGGTCTGATGTCCAGTCCGATTCCGCTGCAATCGGATGGTCCTGCGAGTGCCGTAACCGGGAAGCCTCGGCGACGTACCAGTGACACGGCGTCGGACATCCGGCACCACAACAACCCTCGGAGGAGAGCGACATGAAGGTGATTCGAATGGTGTTTCTGGCGACGGCGGTGCTGCTTCCCTGTTCGTGGACGCTGGCGCACGCCGGCGACGACATGAAGGAAGGCGGCGGCGAGATGAAGAAGGGGAAGAAAAAGAAGGACAAAGGCGACATGGGCGGCGGCGACATGGGCGACAAGAAGAAGGGAGATATGGAAAAGAAGTAGCGAGCGGCGCTTTTTGTTTCTCCTCCGTCCCGGACGTGGACAATCTCCGGGGCGGAGGTTCCCACGCGGGGTGACTCATGAGCGACGTCCAGCACCGGCATCACCTGATCGTGCGCATCACCCACTGGGTGAACGCGATCGCGCTGACGATCATGGTGGGGAGCGGGCTACGTATCTTCAACGCGTATCCGGCCTTCGCGCGCAAGGGCGACACCTTCTGCTGTTACCCGTTCGAAGGACACCGGATCCCCGAGTGGCTGACGTTCGGCGGATGGCTGGCCGGCGCGCGCAACTGGCACTTCGCGATGATGTGGGTCCTGGTCGTGAACGGGCTCGTCTACCTCGGGTTCGTGTACCTGCACGGCGAGTGGCGCGATCTCGTCCCGCGGCGCGGAATCGTGCGTGACGCTTGGCAGATGGTGCGGTTCTATCTGGCGCTGCGCCGCGATCACCCCGCGCAGGGGAAACACAACGCGCTTCAGCGGTTGACGTACTTCGCCCTGCCCACCATCGCCATCATCGCGGTGCTGTCGGGACTGGCGATCTGGAAGCCGATGCAGCTCGCGCCGCTGACGGCGTTGATGGGCGGCTTCGTGTGGGCGCGCTACTGGCACTTCCTGGCGATGCTCGCGCTGGTCGCGCTGTCGTCCGTCCACGTGTTCATGGTCTTCGCGGTGGATCCCTACTCCTTGCGCGCCATCGTCACGGGCGGCTACAACGCATCGAAATCGCCCGAAGCGCGGAACGCGCGTCCGTTCGTCAACCTGAGGAAGAAGCCGTGAGCCGGCTGTGGCTTCCGCGCCGGCGGCACCTCGCCGAGGGACTCGGGATCGATCGGCGCGCGTTCCTCACCGCGTCTCTGCGCGCGGGCGGCGGCGCGGCGGCGGCGCTGGCGCTCGCGGGTTGCAACTGGAAGGAGCCGCGCGCGGTGCAATCGGCGCTTCGTTCGGCCGAGCACTGGAACGAGCGCGTGGAACGAAAGCTGTTCCGGCCCGGTGCGCGCAACGTTCCGTCCGCGCGCGCGGTGTCGGCGGGATTGAAGTTTCCGTCGTACTTCATCGGCGACCAGCTGCCGGTCTGGGACGAGGCGGTGCGCGGTG
>DATMZL010000624.1:0-2192 GCA_035607075.1 Polyangia bacterium | reverse complement strand
CGCTGCCGCTGGCGGCATACATCGGCTTCGCGGTGTTCGTGCTGATGGCCGAGTCGAACGCCGTCAACCTGACCGACGGCCTGGATGGCCTCGCGACCGGCCCGGTGATCATCTGTTCGTTCACCTTCATGCTGCTGGCCTACGCGGCGGGGACCTCGCTGCGCGGCTTCAACATCGCGGAGTACCTGGGCATGCCGCACGTGCCCGGGTCGGGCGAGCTGGCCGTGTTCTGCGGGGCGATGGGGGGCGCCGGCATCGGCTTTCTGTGGTTCAACACCCACCCGGCCCAGGTGTTCATGGGCGACGTCGGCGCGCTGGCGCTGGGCGGCGCGATCGGCTTCGTCGGGCTGGCGACGAAGACCGAGCTGGCGCTGCCGATCATCGGCGGCGTGTTCGTCGCCGAGGCGGTCAGCGACGTCATCCAGGTCGCCTACTACAAGAAGACGAAGAAGCGCATCTTCCTGATGGCGCCCATCCACCACCACTTCGAGAAGCTGGGGTGGCCCGAATCCAGAATTGTGGTGCGTTTTTGGATCGTGTCGTTCGCCTGCGCGATTCTAGGCCTCATCACCGTCCTGAAGGTGAGATGAGAGCCTCTACTTGGATCTGAATCGGAAACGTGTGCTCGTGGTCGGTCTTGGCCGGTCCGGGATCGCAGCGGCGCAGCTGTGCGTGATGCGCGGCGCGCGCGTCACCGTGACCGACAAGCGCGACGCGGGCGCGCTCGGCGCCGCGCTGGACGGCCTTCCGCCAGACGTCGTCCGCGAGCTGGGCGGGCACAAGCGCGAGACCTTCACGGGCGCCGAGCTGATCGTCCTGTCGCCGGGCGTGCCGGAGATCCCCGAGCTCCGCGCCGCGCGCGCGGCGGGCGTCGCGATCACGGGCGAGATGGAGCTGGCCTCGCGCTTCGTGTCGAGCACGCTGATCGCGATCACCGGCACGAACGGCAAATCGACGACCACGACGCTGGTGGGCGACATGATGCGCGCGACGGGGCGGCCCACGTTCGTGGGCGGCAACCTGGGCGAGCCCCTGGCCGAGGCGGTCCCGACGACGGCCGGCGATGCACGCGGGATCTGCGTCGTCGAGGCCTCGAGCTTCCAACTCGAGACCGCCGACACGTTTCATCCGCGCGTGGCGGTGCTGCTCAACATCACGGCCGATCACCTCGATCGTTACGCCGACATGGACGGCTACGCCGCGGCGAAAGCGCGAATCTTCGCCGCGCAGACCGGCGACGACTTCGCGGTCGTGAACGTGGAGGATTCGCTGGCCATGCGCGCCAGCCGAGGTATCGCGAGCCGCCGCATCGGGTTCTCGGTAACGCGCCCCTTGCCCGAGGGCGGTTACACCGACAACAGCGCGCTGGTGCTGAAGCTCCCCGATCAAGAGCCAGAGCGCTACACGAATTCGTTGCCCTGGCTCGTCGGCCAGCGGCACAACCAGGCCAACGCGCTGGCGGCGCTGCTGGCCAGTCGCCTGGCGGGCGCGTCGCGCGCCGAAGCACGGGCCGGCCTGCTCGCCTTCAAGCCGCTCGCTCACCGGATGGAGCTGGTCGCGACAGCCGGCGACGTCGCCTACTACGACGACTCGAAGGGAACGAACGTGAGCGCGGTGGTCGCGGCGCTGGACGGCTTCGCGCGACGGGTCGTGCTCATCGCCGGTGGGCGCGACAAGGGCGGCGACTACGCGCCGCTCGCGGCGACGCTGGCCCGCGTCGGCCGCGCCGCCGTCCTGATCGGCGAGGCGGCCGACAAGATGCAGGCGGCGTTCGCCGGCGCGCTGCCCGTCGAACGCGCCCCGACGATGGACGCCGCGGTCGACGCTGCCCGGCGTCTCGCCCAGCCGGGCGACGCTGTCGTGCTGTCGCCTGCTTGTTCCAGCTTCGACATGTTTCGGGACTACAAGCACCGTGCGGAGGTGTTCCGCGCCGCGGTCGCGCGCGTCGTCGCGCAGGAGCGTGCGCCGTGAAGCCGCCCGTCAAACGCGCTGTGATCCGCCGCGCCGCCAGCCCCGAGGCTGCCGCGCTGAAGGCGCGCGCCGCCGCCGAGGACGGCAAGCCGCGCAACCGCATCCTCGCCGGCGCCCTCGACGTGTGGTCGTCGGTCACCGCGTGGTTCGCGCGCATGGGCGGCGACGGCGCGCCCACCAAACCGATCCGCCCCAGCGAGGTGGGCGTCGACCGCGTCCTC
>DATMZL010000634.1:0-8174 GCA_035607075.1 Polyangia bacterium | reverse complement strand
GATCTTCCAGCGCGGCACGCTGGAGATCCCGATGCGTCTCATCCAGTCCGTCGGAGACGCAGTCGTGCTGTCAGTCCCGGTGGACGGCCTGCGCCAGCTGCTGCCGGAGCCCGCGCCCGCCGCCGAGGCGCATCCGTAGCGCCCGACCGCACGTCCGGCTGTCAGCGATTTCCGTCGAGGCAGTGCCGCATCACGAAACGGCGGAGCGTCGAGGCCGTTTCCTCGTCGTAGTAGCGTTGCGCGGCGGCGCGCGTCTGGTCGTCGTTCGGATGTTCGATGCAGTCGGCGATCAGCGCATACCCGGTCTGCATATCGTGGGGATCGTCGGGGTACTGCAGGCGGTACTGCGTCAGCAGCGCGCGCAGGCGCGTGGCCTCGCGGCCGTCCATCGCCTCGTTCAATTGAAAGAGCAGCGCGTTCTCCTCGAAGATTCGCACGTGCTTGGGCGTGATCGGGTGGGGGTGGACGTATGTGTTCGGGTGGGGATCGTTCGGGCCCGCCGGCATGATCGGCACGCCGTCATCCATGTACTCGAGCGGGCGGGGCGCTGCGGTCGCCGTCAGCGTCGGCGCCGCTTTGGGCGCGGCCGGCGGCGCGATCGGAACCGGCGCGGGCTCCTCCTGGTCAGCCGTTTGAACGTCGGGCTCGGCGGCCGGCCGCGGGCGCAGCACCAGCCAGCCCGCGAGACCGAGCGCGATCGCCACGACGAGCGCGATTCGCCGACGAGACATCAGGCCTTCTTCAGTTCTTGGTCACGGTCCAGGTGACCGTCTGCACCGAGTTGACCCAGTTCTTCGAGTGGCAGTAGTAGCCGGTGACGGAGCTCGGACAGGTCGTCGTGCGCACCAACGTGTCGTCGGCGTTGTCGTACGCCTTGGCGCTGATGGTGTGGCTGCCCGCCGCCAGCGTCGAGGTGTCGAACGTCGTCCCGGCGTTCGTCTTGACCGTTCCGTCCACCGTCCAGTCGACGTTGATGACCGCGGGATCGATCACGTTGACCGTCAGGACGCCCGGATTCGTGACCGCGCCGGCCGCCGGCACCGTGTTGTCGATCGGTTTGACGTAGCGGTACATGCCCACCGCGATCTGCTCGCGCGACACCGGGTTGAAGCTCGTGTTCTTGTCGTTGCCGAACAAGCTGTTCATCGTCGAGTTGGCCGACGGTCGGTACTGCCCGGTGCCGACGTAGCGGCTTCCCGTCCAGGTCCCCACCACGCCGGTCGAATCCGTCGCGTTGAAGCCCTTCCACGCGATCCACTTACCGTCCGTCGTGGTCGGATTGCCGCAGGAGTTGACCTCCGCGTAGACGGTGCCGGCCGTTCCGGTGAAGTCGGTGTTCGAGCCGCACGACGCACCGGTGCAGGTGCCGTACTCGTCGGCGAGCTGGTGGAACCCGTGGCTCCCCTCGTGCATCGCCGCGCCGGGGCCGTCCTTGTTGCCGCCCGACCAGTACATGAGCATGCCGCCGCTGTTCCACCAGTTGCTGCCGTTGAGCACGACGGCCTTGAAGTCGACCGGGACGCTCGTCGGGATGTACTGCTTGATGGCGGCGTTCACCTTGCTGTCATTGCAGTTCGCGAGGCGGCTGCTGTCGTCGCCGCAGCAACCGAACGCGCTGGTGCCGCAGATCGGCGTGCTCGGCACCTGCAGAACGCAGATGTTGAAGAAGTTGCGGTAGCGCTTGTACGGCACGCCGATCGGCTCGCTGAACCGGCGAGTCATGTAGTTGTTGACGTGCGTGATCAGCGTGCTCGTCAGCTCCGTCGCCGAGTAGCCGTCGCCGACGATGATGTAGTTCACGCGGTTGGCGGGAGGTCCGTGCGCTTCGATCACTGTGGCCATCGGACCGCAGTCGATCATCGCGGTGCTGCCGCCCACTCCGGTGGAGCCGGCGGAGCCGGTCGTGCCGCCGCGCCCGGCGGTCCCTGTCGTGCCACCGCGCCCGGCCGCCCCTGTCGTGCCGCCGCGGCCGGCGGTTGATCCGCCGGTGTCACCCGAGCCGGCCACGCCCGTCGTGCCGGCGCTTCCCGTAGTGCCTGCGCCGCCGCTGGTCCCCGCGCCGCCGCTGGTTCCCGCGCTGCCAGTCGTCCCGGAAGTGCCAGGGCCGCTGCCGCCTGTTCCCGACCCACCCGCCTCGCTCCCGGCGCAGCCCCCCAAGGTGAGAGCGATCCCCAGGACCAGGCCCGAGACGAGCCCGGAAACAAGCGCCTTCGACGACCGCCGCGGGTGTGTCATTTCCCGTGCATGTCCGCAGGGGACACGCGCCGTGGGCGGAAACGGTGGACCGCGCGGCGCCGGCGCCGTCGAGCGCGGTTTGCACCTGCTCGAGAAACTCCATCGGCAGCGGGCACCAGGCGCTGTTGTTCAGGAACTCGTGATCCCGTAGCCCATTTTTCACCACCAGCTTGCGCGGCAGGTCATCTTCACGCCGAGCTTCGCTTTCAAGGCGCGGACGAAAGGCGAGCTTGCCGCGATTCTTCCGTCGAGGTTGTTTCTTGCGTCCAGCGCGAGCACGTCGAAGAAGGAGCCCACGTAGCCGTCTTCATCTTCGAACCTGCTTCGCTGATTCGGCGACCGGTAGGCGTTGAAGGTGCGCACGTCGGCCGCGGCCGACAGGGCAGCGTAGCGAAACCCCTGCGTCCCGCTGTCATCATCCTGCCAGAACGGCCCGTCGCACCCGATGATGAAATCCGTGCCGATCTCGCGGGCGCGCGCCTCGAGCCAGAAGCCCGCCGCCGCCTTGTCGACCACCTTCACGCCGCGGTCGAATGACGTGCCGCCGGTGGGCACCTGCACCTGATGGCCCAGGCTCTTGCCGAGCTTTTTCCCGAGCAGGTGGTGTTCCACGCACAAGCTGACGAGGGCAACACGCCTGTCGACGTCGAGAGGTGTGTCCCTCTGAACGCACATCTTGACCGTGCAGTAGACGCCCACGTTATTTCTTGCGGTGGAACAGCAGCGTCACGCGCGCCTCGACGGGATCTGGCGCACCGTCGGGAATGCGCAGGCCGGAGAGTGAATCCGCCACGCATCGTGCGAGGGTGCTATCGCCGGTCGTGTTGCGGGCCACCTTGACCGGATGAATGCAATCGCACTCCGTGTCGAAACGCAAACGGAGCGCCACCCGACCCGTCACCGTTGCGCGGGCGGTGAGCGCCTCGCGGTAGCACGCGGCGATCTGGCCTTTCGGGTGGCTGTCGGTTGCGACGACGTCTCTCCTGCTGGCGACGAAATGGTCCCAGGCGTAGGGGTTCGGGAAGTGGCGCTCGAAGAGCTCGTCGTATTCGGCGTCTTCGCGACTGCGCGGCGCCGTCCTGCTGGTGACCGGGGGAGCGACCGGCGGCGTGACCAGCAGGGGCTCGATCTCCGCGCGCGTCGCTTCGGTCGCATCGGGCGGCGTGACAACCAGCGACGCGATCGACACCGCGGCGTCGGGCCACGCGCCCGGAGCCAGGCCGATGCGGCCGTCTCCCTTTCCACCGCCGCCCGAACCTTCGACGAGAGGGGGCTCGCCGCGCGCGACGCGAACTGTTTCCAGCGCGATCCCGACCAACAGCGCCGAAGCGCGCAGGTTGACCGCCATGCTCTCTCGGACGGCGCCGTCGCGGTCGAGTCGCGCCGCACGAAAGTGTCAGAAAAGACCTGACCTGATCGGCGATCTCGCCACTAACCGGTCGATGCCCGAACCGCGGACGGATAAAGGGCGCGCGAACCGCGTTCGTCTCGACGTCCCCGTGCAGCTGTGGGAGCGTGGGACGTCGTACACGGGCCTGGCGAAAAACCTCGGCCCGGGCGGCGTGTTCGTGGCGACGGTGCGTGCGCTGGGCGTGGGAGACCGGGTCACCGTGACCCTCACGATGAAGCGCGACGCCGGGCCGATCGAGGCGCTCGCCGAGGTTCGCTGGTGCCGGCCGCTCGTCGAGCGCAGCGACCGGCCGGCGGGCGTCGGGCTGCGATTCATCGATACGCCCCTGCGCGCCGCGATTTTCGCGAATGAGCTGCGGCGTTCGAGCCAAGACGGCGCGTGATGCAGTTGCCTACCAGGTGACGCCGGCTTGCAGGCAGGCGGAGAGCCAGGGGCCTTCGATCGAATAGGCGGGCGTCGTGCCGTTGACGAGGCCCCGGACGGGGAGGACGACGAAGCCCCCGCCGACGTCCAGCGCGACGACCGCCGCATGAAACGGCGCATAGGCGACGCGGGCGCGAAGCTCCGGGCCCGCCCACAAAGCGGACAGCGCGGCGCCTTCCAGCGGCGAGGCGGCGGGCGATTCGCCGCGCAGGCGCACCCAGCCGACGCGGGCGCCCGGACCGGCATCGAAGCGCAGCTTGCGGGCCGCGGCGCCGGCGTAGAGGTGGGCCGCGGCGCCGAGCGCGCGGGCGCTCACGTGCCCGGACGCGGACGCAAAATCAGCGAACGATGCATCCGCCGAAAGCGCCGGCGTGACGAAGCGCCCGACGGGGTAGAGGAGCGTGAGGCGGCCGCCGAACAGCACCTGCTTCGGCTGGCCGAGCCAATCCGCGACCGCGCCCACCAGCACCGCGGGCCGCGCCGCCGTCGGGCGGGATGCGACGCTGGACGCGCCACCTTCCACAGATGCGGGCGGCGCGGCGAGGGCGGCGGGCGTCGCGGGCGCGGGCGCTGTGGGCTCCGCGGTCGTCGCCGGGCGCGACATCGCGTCCACGAGCTCCGCAGCGGCGAGCGCGACGGCGCGCGCGCGGTGCTCGGGCGCGAGCGCGCCGAACGCGAGCGTCGATGTACGGCGCGCGCCGGCGAGCGCGACCTCGATCTGCGCGGCGTCGTCGCCGCAGCGGACGAAGATGCTCTCCGGTGCCCCGCCCGCTGCCCGTTCGCGCAGCAGCACATCGATCTCGAGGCTCACGAGCGCGGGGAGGGCGCTCGCCATCTCGTCGACGCAGCCCGCGACGCGCACCGGAAGCTCGGGCGCCGTGACGGGCGCCGCGGCATGCGCACTCAACGCGCACATCAACGCCGCGATCAGCATGCGCTACTCGCGCCGCGCGTAGCGGCGAACTTCTGCGCGCCGGCGGCCATCCGGGTAGCCGCGATCGTACTCCGCCGCCAGGCGGACGGCGGCCGCGACGTCGCCGAGCGCGGCCGCGGCTTCGGCCTCGCGCACCAGCGCGTCCTCGGCGAGCGGGCTCCGCGGCCAGCCGGCGCGTACGCGCGCGAACTGAGCCATCGCGTCGCGCGTGCGCCCGAGCCCGCTCAGCGTGCGGCCCAGCGTGAACGCCGCCATCGGCGCGCGCTCGTCGCGCGGGTGGTCGCGCAGGATGCGCTGCAGGTAAGGCACCGCCTCCGCCGGATGATCGGAGAGGCGCGCCACGTCGGCGGCGACCAGCAAATCGTCGACCGTGTCGCCCGCGACCGCCGGGTTGCGGGCGAGCTCTGCGTACGCGCTCCGGTAGTCGCTGCGCGCTATCTCGGAGCGATAGCTCTGCCTCGATCGGCGGGCGCGCTCCCGTGCCGCGTCGGCGGCGACGGCTGTATCTGCGGCGATCGGTGCCGCGGCCGGCGCGCGCTCGCGCGGAAACAGCCCCGCGTCCCCGGCGCCGAGCAGCGCGGTGGCGTCGCGGTCGCCGTCCTCTCGCGACGTCGCGGTGACCTTGACCTTGCCGCGCGTCACCTCGACCCACGTGGCGGCGCCGCGCGGCTCGACCAGGAACTCCGTTCCGACGACGCTGACCGTGACCGGGCCGGAGCGGACCTCGAACGCACGCTTCGGGTTCGGGACGACGACGTAACGGCTCGCGCCGCGGATCACGTCGACGCGGACATGCTCGGCGGTTTCTTCGATCACGCGCACCTCGGCGCGCGACGGATCGAAGTGGATCTCCGAGCCCTCGCGCAGCCGAATCACCTGCGCTTCGGGCGCCGCCGGACGATCACGCGCGCGCGGCAGCGCGATCACCGCGATCGCGACAGCCGACGCCACACCCACCGACGCGATCGCCGCGCGCCACGCGCGCCGCCGGTGGCCGAGCCGAGCATGCACACCCGCGAGCAAGCGCTCCGTGCGTGCGGCGTCCCAGCCTGTCGCGAGCCCGCGCAGCTCGACACGCTCCTCACGCTCGTCGCGCCGTCCGCCGATCATCGCAGCGACCCCATCGCGGCCTGAGCGGCGCGCAGCCGTCGCTGCACCGTCGACACCGAGCAGGCGAGCATCTCCGCGATCGACTCCAGCGTCTCACCTTCGACCATCCGAAGGATCCACACCACCCGCTCGTCGCGCGGCAAGCTCTCGAGGCGGCGGTAGATGCGCGCGACGTGCGCGCGATCCTCGGGGCTGGCCGAGGTGTCGATCAGGTCCGGTACCGCGTCGACGTCGCGCTCGCGGAACCAGCGCAGGACCCAGCGCGTGCGCAGCCAGCGCCGCGCCCGGCGCACGGTGATGCGCCGCAACCACGGCCGCACCAGATCGGGATCGCGCAGCTTGCCGAGGCCGCGATGGGCCTGGATGAACACGTCCTGCACGACATCGTCGACGTACCCGGGACGCCCGATCAGCTTGAGGACCAGCGCGCCGACGTACGGCGCGTACAGGCGGAAGACCCGATCGAACTCGAGCGGCAGCAACACCGCCCCGCGTTCGCCCCCCGCGTCATCGCGGCGAAGCGCCGGTTTCGGCGACACGGGATAGTCTCGCACGGTCAGTGTATGCCGCGCCACGGCGAAAGCCCGCGGGCGCGCGGCGAAGTACGCGTGCGGGTGAAGGCGGACGTGCGCGGTCAGGATCAATGGCCCCCGCCATCCTAGAGGCACTGAACCAACGAAACCTGGTCAGGGCTTTTTCGCCGGCGTTCGCCCGGGACGTGTTTGTTATGCTCGCCACGTTCGCCGCGCCACGGCGGACGATGATGCGGAGCTTCACGCCGGTGTTTCCCGCGCTGATCTTCACCCCTGTCTTGGCGCTCGCGTTCGCCGCGTGCCACGCGACCGAGGGCGACATCTTCAAGACGCGGCCCGACGCGGCGACGTCTCGGCCGATCCCGCTGCCGCTCACGAGCTGGCAGATTCAGCTCACCGGGTCGCTGGACACCACGCTGGACGTCGTCGTCTACATCGCCGACGTCGAGACGCCACCCGCGGTGATCGACGGCCTGCACGGCGCGGGGCGAATCGCGATCTGCTACTTCAGCGGCGGTACGGCTGAACCGTTCCGCGACGACGCCTCGCGCTTCCCGGCCGCCGCGCTCGGCGCGCCGCTCGCGGCCTATCCCGACGAACGCTGGGTCGACGTGCGCGACGCGACCGTCCGTTCGATCATGGCCGATCGAATCGCGGCGGCGGCCGCTGCCGGCTGCGACGGCGTGGACGCAAGCGGGCTCGCCGGGTTCGCCGTCGACAACGGGCTCGGGTTTTCGCGCGCGGACCAGCTCGCGTACGATCGCTGGCTGGCGGGCGCCGCGCACGCGCGTGGGTTGTCGATCGGGTTCGTCGAAGGCGACGCGAGCCTGTCGCAGGATCTCCTGGCTGACTTCGACTGGGTCATGGCGTGGAGCTGCGTCGATGCCGACTGCCCGTCGACGGCGCCGTTCGTCGCCGCCCACAAGGCCGCGTTCCTGATCGAGTACGGCGACGAGAGCCGCACCGCCGCGGTGTGCCCGAAGGCGCGCAGCCTTGGCCTCTCGGCGATCCTCAAGCGCGACGCGAACCTCGACGCGTTCCGCGTCGGCTGCCCATGACCGTTCCCAACCGCCTCGCGCGGCTGAGCGAATCAATATAAGTTCCCTGGCGCTGACCTCGAGGTGATCGTCGATGCTGCTTGTGATCCCGGGTTCCGCGGGGGCGCTCTCCGACGCTGTCTGGATCGATCTGCTGAATCCGACCGAGGACGAGCGGCGCCAGGTCGAGCAGGCGACCAAGCTTCGCCTGCCGACCAAGGGTGAAATCGAAGAGATCGAGTCGTCCAGCCGCGTGTTCAGCGAGGGAGGGGCCGCTTATCTGTCGACGCCGGTGCTGGAGAGCATGGACGCTGCGAACGGCGCCGTCACCACCGTCGGGTTCGTGCTCTCGTCGTCACAGCTCCTGACCCTGCGCTTCGGGCACATCGCGGCTTTCGACGAGGTCGCGGTGGCCTTCACGAAGACCGCGCCACCAAGCGCCCAGGACGCCTTCCTCAAGATCCTGGAGAGCATCGTCGAGCAGACCGCCG
>DATMZL010000636.1:0-2334 GCA_035607075.1 Polyangia bacterium | reverse complement strand
GCCGCCGACAATAACGCGCTCCTGACGAAGGACCAGATCCTGGCCCACGCGCAGCGAATGCTCGCGATGCGCGACAAGGCCGCGCCGCAGGTGTCCGCTTTCCATCGCTACTGGACGCGGATGGACGACTCGTCCACGGGTTGGTTCAACATCGATCACGACACCGCCAAGTTCCCGCTGTACTCCCCGGCCGCCAAGCCGTCCTTCGCAGCGGAGCTGGACAGCTTCTTCGCGGAGATCGTGTTCACGAACGGTTCGTACAAGGATCTCCTGTTGAGCAGCGTCGCCTTCGTGAACAAGGACAACGCGGCGATCTATGGCCTCAGCAACTCCGGCACCGCGCTGACCAAGGTGCAGCTGGATCCCGTGCAGCGTCCGGGCTTCCTGACGCGCGCCGGGTTCTTGAGCTCCTTCGCGCACTACGCCACGACAGCGCCCGTCCTGCGCGGCGCGTACATCACGCGGTACCTGATCGGCGTCGACCCGGGCCCGCCGCTTCCCGACTCGCAGATCCCACCGCCGCCGGACAACTACCCGACGAACCGGACGTTCACCGAAGCGGTCACGCAGCAGCAGGCGTCGGCCTGCGCGGCGTGCCACACGAACCTGATCAATCCGCCGGGTTTCGTGCTCGAGAACTACGACGCTATCGGAAAGTGGCAGACCGTCGATCCGCTCGGCGGCACGATCGATCCCGTGGCCGATGTGAGCTTCGGCGACGGTAGGGTCAGAGAGATCCACAACGCGCAGGAGCTGATGCAGGAGATCGCGCGCGCGCCGAAGGGGCTGGCGATCTACGCGCAGAGCATGGTGGCGTACGGTTACGGGCGGGAGCCGAACACGAACGATCGCTGCGTCGCCGACCAGCTCGGGGCCAAGCTGTCAAACGACGGCTACACGATCCTGAGCCTGCTCGCCGATCTCACGCAGGCGGATTCGTTCCGCTTGCGGGTCCGCGCGGTTCCCTGATCACGCTATCCCGCGCCTCACGTCTCTCGGTCGAGCGCCTCGTCCGCTTACGAGCTTTTTCCGGCGCGAGGGCTGCATTTCACTTTCGAAGCGGCAGCCCTCGCGCCGGAAAAAGCCACGCGCGGAACGGACGTTCGATCGAGGTGGAGCATGCGAGGCCGCGCGTAACGCAGGGATCGCCCCGGTCGAGGATCGGGATGGCCGGTCGCTCAACTTGAAATAGCGCTAGCGCGCGCGGCGCCTGCGCCGGGTGACCGCCACCGCGATTGCGAGCCCGACCGCCAGCCATCGTGCGCTGCTGGGCGATCGAGACACGTTGCAGCCGCAGGCGGTCGGCGGAGATTCGCTCGGCCCGGTGGCGGTGCCGCCGGTAGACCCGCCGTTGCCGCTGTTGCCGCCTGCGCCCGGCCCGCCACCGGACCCGGCGCCTGGTGCGCCGGCTTCGCCCGATGTTCCGCCGGGCCCCGCGCTGCCGCCAAGCGAGCCTGCGCTGCCACTCGAACCTGCGCCGCCGTTGCCTGCGCCCGCGACGCCGCTCGTTCCCGCCGCGCCAGTGCCCGCTGCGCCCGTGCCCGCGGCGCCGGTTGTGCCCGCCGCGCCAGTCGATCCGCCGCGCCCTGCGGCGCCCATTCCCGCGGCGCCGGTCGTGCCCGCGGCGCCGCTCGTGCCGCCGCGTCCGCCCGCACCTGCACCCCCGCTTCCGCCCGCGCCGCCGCGGCCTCCGGCGCCTCCGCTACCGCCCGTGCCTGTGACCTGCGGCGGAACGCAGCTTCCGGGCATCACCGTGGTCACCGTGCCCGCGCGGTAGGCGCCGATGTCCGGCGTGCCCGATCGCGCCTTCGGGTTGAAGCACTTCGCGACGCCTCCGATGCTCTTGATGTAGTCGATGTCGACGTCGTACTGCCACGTGCTCACGCGCGCGACCTGGCCGACCATGACGGCGGTGCGCTTGACGATGCACTTCGGATCCAGGCCGATGTCGGCCGTCGGGACGGCGCTTCCGGTCCCACCCTTGCCCGTGAGCATCGTGTCGCCCGACGCGGGGACGAAGCTGGGGTTGGTTCCGGTCGGCGCCGTGAAGAACGTCGGCGTTCCGGTCGTCACGACGTTGTTCGACCAGCCCGACGTCGGCATGTTCTGGATCGGCTGCGAGCCAGCCGGCGCTTGCCCCGTGCCGACGATGACGTTGTTCATGAACGTCACGCCCTGGATCGTCACGCCCCCGTTCGTGAAGTAGAGCTCGCCGGGGTTGGTGGGTCCGGTGGCCATCGACCCGAACTGCGAGTTCCGATAGCAGGTGTTGTTGACGAACTTCGTGCCGGAGCTCTTCGTCAGGCGCAGGCAGCTGCCCGAGTTGCCGAAGGC
>DATMZL010001165.1:0-5972 GCA_035607075.1 Polyangia bacterium | reverse complement strand
TCCCCTCCCACGCCGACGCGAGCACCATGGACGCCGCGTTTAAAGACGTCTACGGCGAGAGCCTTGCGTCGATCTGGGCGGCGGCGCTCGCGGGGACCGATCCGCTCGACGCCTGCATCTGGCAGTGCTCGCAGCCCGCGCTGCCGCTCGACGGAACGCCGGTCGCCACCGACGGCGTCTGCGGTACGATCGACCTCTTCCACTCGCTCCCGCTGGCGTCGACCACGCTGGTCAGTCTCACGTCGACCGCCGCCACCCTCCAGCTCAAAAGGTGTGGCCCGACGCCGCTTCCCATGGCTTGGGCAAATCCCGGGGTGCTCAATCTCTACGACCTGCTCCCGGGTTCGTATTTCGTCGAGAGCAGCCCCGACGCCGGGACCATGATGGTGCAAGGGTCGCTTCCTTCGCTGCTTGCGCCGACCTGCACCGAGGCCACCGACCTGGCGCCGTTCGCCGGCTTCAAGAGCGTCCACCTGACGGGCCCCAACACCAGCGAGCCCCAGTGGTTCCTGCCGCTTCCGCCGCCGCCGGCCGGGAGCTCGCAGCTCTCGGCATTCAGCGGCGGAGCGAACACGAAGATCTGCGCGTCCTGCGATCCCGCGAGCTGTGTCAGCCTCATCCAGCTCGCGGGCTGGACCTGGGCGCCGGGCCAGAAGGTGAGCGTCGCGCCCAGTCCCTTCCCCCCGGACTCGTACTTCCAGATCTCGATCGATTGGTTCTGAAGCGCGGGCCTTCCGAGGCGAAGGACGTCAGCGGGCGCGACAGACGCCGGCGACGCAGCCGCATCGTTCGGGCGGCGGCTCGTCGTACTCGAGGGCGCAGCCGATCTGGATCACCGCGAGCGGCGGATCCCGATCGCGGTGCGTGCAGGAGGCCTCGGGCAGGCACGCGTTCGTGACGATCGAACACTGCTCGTCGCTCGTGCACGGCGGGCAGACGCCGGGGTTGTCGACGCAATCGCTGTGCAGTTTCTGCTCGCCACGGCACGAGGCCAAGAGGCCGATCAGCGCCAGCACGACGGCGCCGCGTATCACGCGTGCATGACTCTGCACTGGGCTAGCCTGCCACCGCCCGGCCATCGCGGCAACGGCGGCGCGGCGCCGCGCCACGCCGGCAGCGACGGCCTAAGGGCCGACGAGCGCCTCCGTGACGGCGCCCGCCACCGCGGTCACGTGGTGGCTTCGGAGGACGCTACCGTTCCAGGCAGCCGAGACCATCACGTCGCCCGGCGGCATGTTCAGGAAGAACGCCTCGCCTGCCGTGCTCGTCGCGGTCGCGGTGGTGCTCAGGCTGCCGGAGGCCCAGTAGCGCATCGCGCCCGCCGCGGGCGTGGTCGCGATCGTGGCGCCGCTGACCCTCGTGCGGGCGCAGTCGACGACGATGACGATGACGATGCTCTTCGTGTTGTCGCGTGTCACGTCCGCGGACGGCAGCAAGAAGTCGAGCTCGCTCGCGGTGAAAGAATCCAGGCCGTTCGTGTTGTACGGCCCGGCAAACGGCGCCGGCGGATACCAAAAGGTATCGAGCTGGCCCGTCTTTGTGATGACCAGGTGAAGGTCGAGCGGCGTGCCTTGCGTCATGAAGTCGAGACGGAAGATGCCCAAATCGCCCGTGGTCGCGACGACGGGGTTCAGGTTGTTGAGGAGCGTCGTGCCGTTGATGTCGACAGCCGTGACGGTCGCTCCGGGGAGCACCCCTGACCGATTCGTGTTCACCCCGCCGGTCATGGTGAACGTGAGGGGAGCGGTCGTCGGCAAGGACCTCCCGAGACAGTCGAAGGCTGGGCCTCCGCCTCCACCCGCCGCACCCGTTGCGCCCGACATGCCGCCCGCGCCGGTCGTGCCTGCGGTGCCGCCGCCTGCGCCGGTCGTACCCGCGGCGCCACCGCCGGAGCCGGTCACGCCCGCCAAACCTGTCGCGCCGCCGGCGCCGCCCGGTCCCGCTCCCCCGCTGCCGCCTGTCGAGCCGCCGCGCGAGCCTGCGCTTCCTCCATCGACGCCCGACATCGACGAGCGGCAAGCTGAGACGAGCACCGTCAAGGCCACCACGCACCGCAAGCCGCTCACAACCGCATTCTATCGGCTGGCCCGCGCTCTGTCGCCGCCGCCAATCAGACGGTCGCTTCGACCAGAAACGTCCTTCCTATGACGCGGCGATCGTCGTTGTCGTCAGAAAGCTGAAATAGGGGCTCTCGGGGGCCGGGCGATCGAGCCGTTCCCGTCGCGGCCGCGCGGCCGCCGTGGCACACCCATTGCTGACCCCCGCGCATGCCGCGAATCCGATCAGCGATCGCCATCGCCGTCGTCGTCGCGGCCGGCAGCACGAGCGGGCGTTCCCGCGGCACCTCGTTGGCGGCGATCGCCAGCTCCAACGTCATGCGCATGAGCCGCTCCTCGATCCGTGTGGGTTCTTCGGGACGACCAGAGATGCAATCGCCACGATTGCCTTGAATCCGTCCACCACGACGAAATCTTAGGCCAGCGCTGCGAACGCTGCGAGCCCGATCGGAGCAGCGAGCGCTACCTCGACGTCGAACCAGCTGCCAAAATCCACACGCCATGAGTCATTCGCCCCAGAACCCGTCCTCGCCGATCGCGCCGGGCGACGCGCGCCTCGACTCCGCGTCCTTCCACCGCAATCACGAACCGATCTGGGCGGTGCTGTCGCGCTGGTTCGAGGACAAGCCGGGCAACGTGCTGGAGGTCGGCTCGGGCAGCGGGCAGCACATCATCGAGTTCGCGCGCAACGCCCCTCACCTGCTCTGGTGGCCGAGCGACGCTGACGAGCGCAAGATCGAAAGCATCGAGGCCTGGCGCCGTCACGCCAAGCTGCAGAACGTGGAAGCGGCGCGGCGGCTCGATCTCTGCGCACCGGATTGGGGATTGAGCGCGGCGGATTCCGCGACGCTGAGCGACCTCACCGCGATCTTCTGCGCGAACGTCATCCATATCTCGCCGTGGCCCACCACGCGCGGTCTGATGTCGGGCGCCTGTCAGCGGCTGCGTGAGGGCGGGAGATTGTTTGTTTATGGCCCGTTCAAGCAGGACGGCCGGCACACCGCCCCGAGCAACGAGGCATTCGACCGATCCCTACGCGAACAAAATTCCGAATGGGGCGTGCGCGACATCAACGACATCCGCGATGTCGCGGAAGAGCACGGCATGATGCTGGCCGAGATCGAACCGATGCCGGCCAACAACATGATCCTGATCTTCGAACGGCGCGGGCTGGCGCGATGAAGCGCGTCGACCTTTCGAACTTCAACCTGAACCTCCTCCTCGCGCTCGACGGGCTTCTCAGCCAGCGAAGCGTGACGGCTGCGGCCAAGCGCGTGCGCGTGACGCCGTCTGCGATGAGTCATTCCCTCTCGGAGCTGCGGCACCTCCTCGGCGATCCCCTCCTCGTTCGATCCGGTCGCGGCATGGTGCTCACCCCCCGCGCCGAGGCGCTCGTCGGCCCTCTCCACACGCTGCTCATGGACGCCGAGCGGCTCCTCGGAAGCGGAGGAGCCACGTTCGATCCGGCGACCACAACCCGACGTTTCGTGATCGCCGCGACCGATTTCCTCGCGACGGTGCTGATGCCGGCGCTCCTCGAGGCGACAGCCCGCGAGGCGCCCGGTACCTCCATCGAGATCGTGCCGAGCTCGCGGCGCGGCAACGCCTGGCTCCTCGAGACGGGCGACGTCGATCTGGCTATCGGCGCGATCGTGGACGACGCGCCGGGCATTCGCCGGATGGACCTCCTGACGGAAGGCTTCGCCTGCGCGGCGCGCAAGGGTCATCCGCGCATCGACGGGGCGCTCGATCTCGATTCCTACGTCCAGACCCCGCACCTGCTGATCACGCTCGGTGACGACTCCGGGCCGACGTGGGTCGACAAGGCGCTCGCGAAGCTGGGCAGGAAGCGCCACGTCGCCGCTCGGGTGCGCTACTTCATGGCCGCGCCGCTGATCGTCGCGCGGTCCGATCTCCTCCTGACCGCCCCGAGCATGCTCATAAAGTATTTCGCCGAGCTCGTGCCGCTGCAGGTGCTGCGTCCTCCGATCGACCTGCCCACCTATCCGGAGGAAGCCCACTGGCACGAACGCTTCGACGAGGACCCTGCCCACACGTGGCTGAGAAATCTCGTCAAGACGACCGCGCGAAACTTCGGGCTCAAGGAACGGCCGCGCAAGCGCACCTGGTGACCCGTCCGATCGGATGTGAATAGCGCTCAATTCCGGTTGAGCACTCGCCAGCACCGAGCGGCCAGGGTCGGGAGTAGATCACTCCTGGGGTTTCACCACACCAGGAGGTCATCATGGTCGTCGCCGTTGTTTCGTTCCAAATGCCCAAGGCCACCACGCCGGAGGATATGGCCGGCCCGTTCAAGGCGGCGGTGCCGCTGTTCCAGAAAGTCCCCGGCCTGCTGCAGAAGTTCTTCTACGTGAGCGACGACGGCCGCCGTGCCGGCGGCGTCTACATATGGGCCTCGCGCGCGGATGCGGATCGGCTCTACGGCGGGGAGTGGCGCGCGATGGTCGAAGCCAAGTTCGGCGGGCCGCCGACGATCGACTTCCTCAACTCGCCGGTGACGATCGACAACCACCACGGGACGGTGACCGCGCCTTAGCGCACCGGCTCAGGTTCACGTCGCGGCCGTCGATAGCCGCCGTGGATATGCGCCGGGTGGCAGCCGCTACGCGCTACGAGAGGTTGCGCGGCCCGCTACGAATCTTCGGCTCAGCCAATCGATGACGTCCGCGATCACGACGTCGCGATCGCCCTCGAGATACATCTCGTGAAAGAGCTTCTCGTACACCTTGAGGTCGACGATGGGGCCGGCGGCACGCGCGAAGGCGATGGCGGCGGCGCTGTCGACGAGGCGGTCCTCGCCCGCGACGGGCATGAAGGTGGGAACCTTCAGCAAGTTCGCCGACGCGCGCAGGCGCGCCTGGGTGGCGCGCACCTCGTTGAACCAGCGCGGCGTGGCCACGTGACGGATCAGCGGATCAGCTGCCATCGCGGCGCACGCCGCCGGGTCGCTGCAGGTGATGTCGAGCGCGATCTCGTTCGACATCGTGAGCGTCGGCCACAGCGCGCCCATCACCGGTGAGATCATCCGCTTGTAGAGCGGAACCTTCATCTTGAGATCGAGGTATGGCGCAGCGGCGACCAGCGCGTCGAATGTGCCGACGCCTCGAAAAAGGTAGTCCAGCGTGACGGCCACGCCGTGGCTGTGAGCGGCGACGGCGAGCGGCAGGCCGGGCGAGAGGTCGCGCGCGCGGGCGATGACGCGCCCAAGATCGTCGGCGTAGTCGGAGAAGCGGCGTACGTAGCCGTGCCGTCCCTCCGACCGCCCGTGCCCGCGGCAATCGAACGCGGTGACGGCGAAGCCTGCTGCAGCCAGCGCAGCGGGGACGTGACGAAAAAGGCCGCAGTGCGCTGAGAAGCCGTGGATCATCACCACGGCCGCGCGCGCCGGCGGGACCGCGTTGAAGGTCTCGACGTGAAGCTTCAGGCCGTCGAAGGCTGTGAGTGTCTCTTCGGTGTCGGGCGAGGGTGCCATTCGTTCCGTCAAAATACTCTGCGTACGGCGGCCAGTTCCAGGTACTTGCCGCGGGCCGTAAGTCGCGGGCCGATAAAAGCCGCTGCGGCTTGATTCGCCCGCGCCGCGATGCAGTTTCGACGCGCGCCAGGATCGCCATGCTGCGAACAATCGTGGACTGGGCGGCTGCGCTGTTCGAAGCCGCGGGGACCTTCGTGATGACGGTCGGAGCGCTGGTTGCGCTCGTACTGACGTTGCGCGACCGCGAGGCGAGCGGGATTTTCAAGGCGTTTCGCTACCGGTTGGGTCGGGCGATCATTCTCGGCCTCGAGCTTCTCGTCGCCGCGGACATCCTGCGCACGATCAGCACGCAGCCGACACTCACCGACGTCGCCATCCTCGGCGGCATCGTCCTCATCCGGACCTTCCTCAGCTTCTCCCTC
>DATMZL010000863.1:0-4527 GCA_035607075.1 Polyangia bacterium | reverse complement strand
GAGGACGGCCTGCGCGCGCTCGGTTTCCGCCAGCTCCGCGTCCGCTACCACGGCGACGTCGCGCGGCTGGAGATCGACGTCGCCGACATGGCGCGCGCGCTCGAGACGCGCGAGGCGATCGTGAAGGCCGGCCGCTCCCATGGCTTCACGTTCATCGCCCTCGACCTAGCCGGGTTCGCGTCGGGTTCGCTGAACCAGCTGATCGCGCTGCGCAAGCGCTAGCCGCCCCGGGCGAAGCGCGGGGGACGCTACGAGCCGGTCCAGTAGCGGACCTTGCCGGTGTCGCTGTGCACGAACTGCGAGTGCGGGTAAAACCCGACGCCGCCCACGCGCAACGACCGCACGTAATGCAGCACCTGCCGCGTCTGCACGCCCTTGATCCGGAAGTCGACGGCGTTGCCGTGCGTGTGCTGGCTGTCGCGCGCGACCTGATGGCCCTTCTTGCGCAGCATCAGGTTGTACTTCGGCGAGCGGTAGCCCGACACGACGTCGATCCGGCTCGCCTGGAACTTGCCCGCGACGCGCGTGAGCACGCCGATCAGGCGCGTGTCCATGCGCGTCGCCTGGTTGGTGAAGTGATCGCGCAGGAACTTGTGAAACTGGCTCTGCACGGTCTGCGACTGGCCCGGCAGGATCGGCAGCGCCTCGTGCGTCCACACGTTGAACAGCGTCGTCACCGGCTCGATCCGCTGGCCCGGACGCACGAGCGGCTCCGGACCATCGACGGCGAGCTTCTTCGCGCGCGCGGCCTTCTCCTTCTCGCGCTTCGACGGGTTCGCCGCCCGCGCCAGCTCGTTCTCGCTGATGCGGAAGTCAGGGTGCAGCGCCTTCTCGCGCAGCTACTCCTCTTTCTTGGAAAGCTCGCGCTCTTCCGGCGGCGTTATGTGCTCGGCACGCGCCGCGACCGGATCGAAGATCGCCGAGGTCGGTTCTGTCGCGAGCCCATCAGCGGGCATCGCCAGGCAGGCAACCAATGGAGCTATCACGTTCAAAATTATAACGCCCGGTGAAAGTCGCGCGAGAAAGGCCTCTCTCGCATTTCCTGGACTTCGGTTGTTAGGGCCCGGGGACTTAGCTCGCCATCAATCGCGCGTCAATTGGCGTTAATCGCACGTCAATTCAGGGGCACCCACCTGGTGGCACTTCAGGCACACGCGCTTGTTTCGGGCCGCGAGGAACTTGCAACGCGCCGTGTTGCGGAAATTGACCCCGTGCGGCGAGAACGTCGGGCCGCGCGTCGGATCTGCGGAGTGGCAGGTGAGACAGCTCTCCTCGCGGTGGCACGAAGCACAAGCGCGGATATTGCGCTGGGCGGACACCGCATGGCTGTTCGGACGCGGCGTCGAAATCACCGCGCCGCCCGCGTCGCGCGCCCACCCGGGCGGGTGGAACGTCTTCACGCCCGTGCCGCCGCCGAACGGGTTGTTCGCACGGCGGCCCGGCAGCCCGCCCTCCGGATCGGCCCCGACGCCCGTGCGCTGGTGGCAGCCGACGCAGAACGACTGCGTGCGGTGGCACGACGAGCAATCGGGCGTGTTGCGACGCGCGTCGACCGCGTGCAGCGAAACGTAGTCGGACGGGTGAATGTCGGGCGGCTTGACGACGCCGCCGTGGCAATCGATGCACTCGTTGCGCTTGTGGCAGGTCAGGCAGTAGCTCTCGTCGCGGCCGGCGATGGCGTGGTCGCGCCGGAACGTGGGACCGTGCGCATCGATGCCGCGCAACGAACCGGAGGGGACCAGCGGTCCGTTCGCGCCCGCCGCCATCGTCGAGACGCTCATGAGCTTCGTCTTGAGGCGTCCGTCGGCTTCGGTGAGGTGGCAGGCCGAGCAGCGAGCGGTCGCCTGCTTGCCGTCGTGGCAGCCGAGGCAGGTCGCCATCATCGGCAGATCGACGCGCGTCACCTGCGCTTGCTGCATCTCCGCGTTCGCGTGGCAGAGCGCGCACGCGATGCCGCGCGTGGCGTGCAGCTTGTGGTTGAACTTCAGGTTGGGACGCGCGAGCGCGACCCGCGGCGGCTCGGCCGCGGCACCTGCACCACCGGGCATCCAGCGCTTACCGTCGGCGTCGACATGGCAAGCGTCGCAGCGCGCCGCCCCCTGCCCGTGCGGCACCGCCTTCGCGGGCAGGTCGCGATCGATCTTGTGGCAGCTGCGACAGGCGGCCTCGCGCGGGATCAGGTTGTCGCCGGCCGCGGTCGAGGTCAGCGCCGACACGTGGCAACCCTCGCAGGTCGCGCCCAGCCGCGCGTGCTGCGCGTGATCGAACGCGAGCGGGATCGTCTCGGCCGGGTAGATGAGCGGCGACGGCGTGCTGGTCGCCGTCGAAGCCGCCAGCGCGCCGCCCGCCGTCGCGGCCACCGCGACGATCAACGCTGTCGCCACGCGCTTCATAGACTGGCGTCGACCTCCACGACGGCGAGGCCGCGGAACGCGCTCTTGTAGAACGTGCCGAAGTTATCCTCGGCGAGCAGGTGCAGCTTCACGCCCTGGCCCAGCTGCCACCGCCCGCCCCCCTGCGCGCCGAAGGTGACGCCCGCGTCGTTCGGCGATCGCGCCGCGTCGCCCGACGCGTCCGCGCGCCATTCGAAGCCGGTCAGGCGGCCCTCGACCTCGAACGCGCGCCGGATCCCCAAGCGCGCCGACGCGTCGACGCCGACCTTGCGGCCGCCGAAGCCGTCTTCCCAGTAGCCGTCGGCGCGCACGTAGCCGCGCCCGCGCCGCCAGGTCGCGCCCATGCTGGCGCCGCCCGCGCGCCCCGAGTCGGTGAAGAAGCGGGCGAACCCGCGCGCGTACGCTTTCACCTCGGTGCCCAGCCCGACCTCGTAGACGGCGCGCAGATCGCGGTACGCGCCGGTCGCGAACACGTTCCAGATCGAATCGCCGTCGAAGGACGGGGCAAGGTATGCGTGCTCCAGCGTCAGCCACTGCTTGCCGAACGTCCGCAGCTTCAGCATCAACTGCTCGTCGTCGAATTCGCCGAGCAGAAGGTTGAAGCGAACGCCTCCCGCAAGCACGGCGCGGTTGCGCAGCATGGCCATCGTCGTCAGCGACAGCTTCTCGTCGTTGACGCCCGCGTCGGGCTCGCCCGCCTGCTGATCAGCGGTCGCCGACCAGACGCGCCGGTATGCGAGACGCGCCATCACCGGTCCTCCTTCGCTGCCGCCCACGACCGCGACGCCGGCCAGCGGCCGCAGCATCGAGTTCTGATCGGGGCGCGTCGCGGGATCGCGCGATCCGGCGCTGGTGCCGTCCAGCTCGTAGATCGGCGCCGACAGCGGAAGGTCGCCGCGGACCTCCGTTCCGCCGTACGCCTCCACGCCGAAGTTGCGCGTCACGTGCACCAGCGCGTCGCCGCCGTCGAACGCGAAGAAGTCGACGAGGTCGAACCGGATCTGGCGTCCCAGCATGAAGTCGACGCGCCCGCCGACGTTTCGCCCGCCCAGGAACGCGTAAAGGATGTCGAGCTGACTCTGTTGCAGCTCGTGGATCTCGTTGCTGCCGGTCGGCCGCCCCACCATGTAGCCGCCGAAGTCGCTGTCGAAGCGCAGCGACGCATCGAAGTAGAGGAGGTTGCGATCGCCGTCGTCGCCGCGCCAGCGCGCGGGCGCCAGGTCGAACACGGCGAGGTCCATGTACTGCGTCAGCCGCCGCCGCGACAGCAGCTCGTTGCTGCCGTCGGCGGCGAAGCCCCGCACCTGATAGCCCTGTCCGATCGTGCGCAGGCCGACGGTGAAGTCATACGCCGCCGCCGGACGCGCCCCCGCCGCGGAAACAGCGACGAGCGCGAGCAGCGCCAAGCGCCCGCGGCTGCGCACGTGTTACTCGGGCTCGATCTCGAGCTCGACGCGGTCCGCGCCAGGCGCGGCGCCGCCTTTCTTCCCGCGCGCCGCGCGCGGCTGTCCCTTTTCGATGTCGCCGACGATCGTGATCCGCGCGGGCGCCACGCCCGCGTGCTCCAGCGACGACATCACGCGCGCCGCGCGCACGGCGTTCATCTCACCGGCCGTGCGGAACAGGCTGCGAAGTTCCTTGGGCGGCGCGGCGGCCGACGAGCGCGCGCGAATGCGAATCTTCGCGCCCTCTTTCTTCGCGGTCTCGCCGATGATCTTGATCGCCGCCATGCCGGCGTCGGACACGTCGATGCCGTTCGCATCGATCAACTTGTTGGACGGAAAGCTGACGCCCAGCGCGTTCGTGTCAGGGGTCAGCGTCCCGCCGAGCGCCTCCAGCCCCGGTCGCAGCGTTCCCGCCAGCGCGTCGATCGTCGTCTTGTGCTTGGCGTCCGACGTCGCCTTGTCGGCGGCGGCCACCTTGTACTTCTCGACGTCCGCTTTCAGTCTGTCGCGCTCCGCGACGGCGGCCTCGGCAGCGCGGCGCTCGTCGGCGATCGCCGACTGGTTGCCGCCAACAGCGCGTTCCATCTTCGAGTACGGAACGACGTAAACGTACGCGCCGAACCCCAGTCCCGCCGCCATCAGCAGGAAGTAAAACAGTGATTTCCAGCTACCTCCCGAAGAGCTGACGG
>DATMZL010000669.1:0-12703 GCA_035607075.1 Polyangia bacterium | reverse complement strand
AAGGACGGCGCACCCGACGGCGATCTCGCCCCGGCCCGCGCGCTCCACCGTCACGCGCAGTGGCGGCTGGATTTCGTCGCCGCCGAGAACTCGATGGGCTTTCACGCTCCGGCGGAGACGGCGCGCATCCTGGCCGAGTCGATCGACTTCGCGCGCCAGGCGGAGCGCGCCGCGCGCGTGGCCGCGGTTCACTGAAGTCGACGCGCGCCGCGCAGGATTTGCGGGCGCGCTGCGCCGGCAAGCCCGTCATAGACGGCGGACCCACGGCATTTCGTTTGCTCAATCAATTGTCGTGTTGAACCCCTCGCGGACCGAGACGCGCCCGGCGACTGACCGCGGCCAGGCTGCGATCGTCGTCCTCTCCGATCGCGCGATCATCCGCGACTGCATCGTCGAGTTTCTTCGCCGAAACGGTTTTCCGCGGGCGGTCGGGCGGACCCGCTGGGCGGCCCTCCGCCGCACGTCGGCGCTGGGCAAGCCCGCGTTGCTGCTGCTGGACCTGGGGCAGGAAGGAGACGACGTCACCGAAGTCCTGCGCGAGCTCCACGAGCTGTGGCCGACGACGACGGCCGTCGCCATCGGCACGCCGATGCAGCTCGCCGCGCAGGCAGCGCACGCCGACGGATGGCTCAAGCTGTCCGACTCGGGCGCGGCGCTGGCGCGGATTGCGGCGACGGCGACGCGACGCCACCGCGGCAAGCTGAAGTTTCGACCGGCGCCCGAGATCGAGCGTCAGCTGCGCACCTGGTCTGCGCTGACCAGCCGCCAGCGCCAGGTGCTCGCGCTGCTGGGGTGCGGTGTCGACAACCACAAGCTCGCCGAGCTGCTGGGCGTGTCCGAACGGGCGGTCAAGGCGCACGTCAGCGCGCTCCTCGACCTGTTCAAGGCGGACAGCCGCACCGAGCTCGCGGTGATCGCCTGTCACGCCGGCCTGCACTGTCCGACGGGCCAGAACCCCTTCGTCACCTGATCGCGGCGTGGGTACGCGATTGCTCTGCGCGACGAGGCAATGCAGTATGGGCGCCATGCACCGACGAGCTCTTGTAACGGTCGTGGTCTTGCTGTCGTCGGTCGCGGGCGCCGCGGCCGCGCCGAAGCCGCCCGCGCCTGTGCAGCGATTGCCCGCGCCCGAGCACGTCGACGCAAAGACGCGCCAGGAGATCAAAGCTCGAATGGGCCAGCACGCCACGACGATGCAGAACCTCGTCAAGGCGGTCGTGCTCCTCGATCGTCCGACAGTGCGCGTGATGGCGAGCCGGATCGCGGACGAGGAAGTCGTCGCGCGGACCAGCGTCAAAGGCGACAAGCAAGCGCCGACGCTGCCTGCCAAGTTTTTTGCCGAGCAGGACGCGCTCGCGGCGGCCGCGCGTCAGCTCGCGGCGGCGGCTGTCGACAGCGGCGATGACAAGACGCTGGCCGAGCACTTCGCGACGCTGACGAAGACCTGCATCGGTTGCCACAGCGCCTACCTTCACGATCGCCCGGAGGCGCCGCCCGCCGATCCGAAGGGCAAAGGCGCAGCCCCGCAACCGCCGGCCGCGCCCCCGCCGCCGTCGCCCGGCGCGCGCTGACGTCAGTTCGGCAGCGCGCGCGGAACGAAGGGACGGTCGGGCTCGGTCGACAGGCGAACCGCTGCGAACCGAGCCGAGATCGTCCAGGTCCACTCGGCGCGGACGTTCGGGTCGAGCCAGGAGACCGTCGAGCTCGTGTACGACAGCGACAGGATCGAAGGAAGGATCGCCATGGTCGCCGTCGAATCGTCCATGGGCTCTTCAGGGAGCAGGATCGGTGCCACGTCCCGACCGCTGACCCGGTGGGCGATTCGCCGCCGCGCGCGCGCAGGATTTTCGCCGGCGCGGACGTTCAGGGTTTGGGAATGCGGATGGTCTTGCTGACCATCGCGCTGCCGTGGAGGCCGAACAGCAGGCTCAGCGGATGCAGCGTCATCCCCGCGATCGATACGGCGCCCAGCGGCAGGTTCTCCTGCCAGTGGCCGAGCGCGGCGAGAAGCGCGAGCAGCGCCACCAGCAGCAGGCTGGTCGGGATCGGGAACCCTTCGAAGAAACGGACCTTCGTCTCCGCCGCGGCCGCCGCTGACGCGGACACGTTGTAGCGCGCCAGCCGGCTGATGCCGCACGCGACGAAGTAGATCAGCAACAGCGCGTCCCAGCCGCCCCGCATTCCGGCCGCGAACGCCATCGCCGCCGGCGCAATGCCGAAGGAGACGACGTCGGCCAGCGAGTCCAGCTCCTGGCCGAGCGGCGACGCCATCCCGCGCCGCCGCGCGATCCGGCCGTCCAGCGCGTCCATGACGAACGCGAGCGGCAACAGCGCAGCGCCCAGCCAGAAGAAGTGCGTGCGCCGGTCGACAAAGGAACGCATGAACGCCAGCACCGCGCCCGCGCCGAGGGCCCCGTTCGCCAGCGTGAACACGTCGGCGACGTGAAACGACCGAATCATCGAGAAGTGGCGGCGGTCGCGGGCGTCCATGGTCCTCACGAGGCGCCGGAGAAGGCCGCCGCGTCGCGCGCGCGCGAACGTAAAGCTGCGATCGTCAGCGCCAGCATCGCGATCATCAGCAGGTTCCATCCCGCGAACAGAGCATAACCGGCCGAGCACATCACCCAGCCGGGCTGCAGCGCGGTGAGCAATGCGCCCACGATGCTAACGGGCCCGTTGGCGACGAACAGCGCCGCTGCCGCTCGACCCAGGCGGCCACTGTCCGCCAGCACGGGCGCGGACAGCCAGGTTGCGACGCCGAGGACCGCATAGCCCCACATCTCGATTGCCCATCCGAGCGCGCGCGGATTCGACAGCGCGAACGCCGCGATCAGCGGGCCATTTTCGGGGGTGTAGTCGCGCGCCAGCGCTGGAACGAAGGTTGTCTGCACGATGTAATTGAAGAAGATGAGCCCGGCGAACGCCGCCGCCAGCGCCAGCGCGGCCGTGGCGCGCACACGCACGTGATCATTCGCAAGTGCTTGCAGCGCCGCGAGCAGATAGACCGATCCGCCAACTAACAGGAAGCCGGTGAAGTAGGGGATTGCCTGGATGGGGTGGTAAGCGCGCGCAAACGCCTCCGGTCCGGCCCACGCCGGCTGCGGGTGGAGCGCCACCAGCGCCATGCTGACCGGCCCGGACAGGACGATCCCGGCCAATGTCAGGACCGCCCCCGTGATCGCGGCGCGGCGCGCGGCGGCGGTCGCGGATGTCATTCTGGCTCCATGACCATCAGCGACCCCATCATCCCGGCCTCCGCGTGATCGAGGATGTGGAAGTGGAACATCCACATGCCGGGGCGATCGTCGTAGCGGACGACGAACTTGACCGTTCCGTTGACGGGCACGTTGACGGTGTCCTTCCATTCCAACGGACCGACGGGGGAGATGACCTGGAAGAAGAAGCCGTGCAGGTGGAAAGGATGCGCGAACTGGATCGTGTTCGTGATCGTCCAGACCTGTGTGTCGCCGACGTACGCCATCAGCGGCTGGGATTGGTCGTATGGGACGCCGTTAATCCCGAGGATCAGCGGCGTCGTGTACTGCGCCGTCAGCGACAGATCGACGGGCGACGCGCCGTCGGTCGGCAGCGGCGTGATGGACCGGCCCAGCGCCGGCAGCGGCGGCGTGTCGACGTGCGTGCCCTCCAGACGCACGGCGAACAGATCAATGTCGGGGCGGTTGAACGTGCTGCCGTAACCGCGATCGAATGCGATCCACCGGACGACCAGTTCGTCGCCGGCTTTGCCTTCGGGGACCACGAGCAAATCCATGCGCTCGCCGGGCGCGATTTCCGGTTGCGCGACGTCCAGCGGGGCGGTCAGCAAGCCGCCATCGCCGCCGATGCGCGTGAAGGTATGGCCGTCGAGGGCGATCTGGAAGTAACGGGTCTTCGCGGCGTTGATGAACCGCCAGCGTTGCCGGAGCCCGGGGCGCGCCTTCAGCGTCGGCCGGACCTTGCCGTTCACCAGCAGCACGTTTCCCTCGCGCCCGAACAAGGCGCCGAAGTCGCCGGCTGAATCCGGCGGCTGGAGGCTGCCGTCGTCATTCACGGCGACGTCGCTGAGCACCATCACGACCTCGTCGCCCAGCCCGGCCGGTTCGTTCGGATCGTCGACGATGAACGCGCCGTACATGCCGTTACCTTCCTGCGCGGCCGAGTTGACGTGCGGGTGGTACCAGAACGTCGAGGCGTCGGGGACGACGAAGTCGTAGTCGAAGCTTCCACCGGGCGGGACAGGCGGCTGCGATTGCCCGGGCATGCCGTCCATCGCCGCCGGAACGCGGATGCCGTGCCAGTGGACCGTCGTGTCCTCGGTGATGTTGTTCGTGAAGTGCGCGATCACGCGATCCCCGACGCGCGCCCGGATCAGCGGCCCGGGCACGGTCCCGCCGTACGTCCACATGGGCGTCGGTCCGCCCGGGACGTACGACATCGACGCGGGGCGTGCGTCGAGATTGATCTCGACGACGCCCGGATCGGGACTGACGTCGACGACCGGCGTGAGGGCGATGTCGTCGAGCCAGCCGGCCGGCTGGCCCGACGGTTGAGGCTTGTCGAGTGGGTCGGTCCCACAGGCGACAGCGAAGATGAGCGGGGCGGCCACCGTGATGACGAAACCTGAGGCGTGTTTCACGAATCGGTGAACGAAGCAGGGGGCGTGCCGAGCTTCGCCTCCGATACCGCCTCATGCAGCTGGGCGCGGTCGGCGTTTGCCGCGCAAGTTTTTCGTGGGCCGCTTCAGGCGGCGCTGGCTTTGCCGGCCCGTACCGGCCACCCGTTCCTCGAGCAGCCTCCGGGCGAAGCGGACAAAATCCGCCTCCGTCACGATGCCGACCAGCTTGCCTCGGTTGACGACGGGCAGACAGCCGATCTTCTCGGTCTCGATCAGGCGTGCGGCCGCGGCGGCCGGCGCGTCAGGGCCGATCGTGAGCACGTTCGTCTCCATCAGCATGTCGACGGGGATGTCGCGCGCGATCTCGCGCGGACGTTCATGGCCCGGATCGCCGTGGCTGACCCATGCGGTCAAGAGCTTGCGGTGCGTCACCAGGCCGATGACACGCTCCTCGCCGTCGACGACGGGCAGATGCCGGATTCGCCCCGCCTTCATCAGGTGACGCGCGAGATCCAGCGAATCCTCCACGTTCAGGATCTCGACCGGCGTGGACATGATGTCTTTCACGAATGTCTTCGGCATGACCGCCGCGAGTGCAACAAAGGCGCCACCGGTTTGCTTCGGCATGAAGCTTGCGAAGGGGACCGTCCGATCGCGGAGTGATGGATGAATCTCGTCGTCAGGAGCGTGCCACCGGCGCCGCCCGCCGAAGTCGAGGTGGTCGAACGAAAGGGACGCGGTCATCCCGACAGCGTCTGTGATGCGCTGGCGGAGAGCATCTCGCGGGCGCTCTCCCGCCTCTACGTTGCGCGGGCTGGTCACGTTCTGCACCACAACGTGGACAAGATCCTGCTCGCGGCCGGATCGTCGCGGGCCGCGTTCGGCGGCGGGACGGTCCTGGCGCCGATCGACGTGTACCTGGGCGGACGGGTGACGCGTGAGTTCGATGGTCAGACCCTGCCCGTCGACGACGTCGCGGTGGACGCGTGCCGCGCCTGGATGCGCGGGGCGTTCCGGGCGCTCGATCCCGATCGCCACGTCCGTTTTCATCCCGTGTTCGGAACGTCCGCGCCGGAGCTATCGGCACTGCACGCGCGCGACGGTGGCGACGTGATGGCTGGTGACTCGTCGATCGGCGTCGGTTTCGCGCCGTTCACGCCGCTCGAGCAGCTCGTTCGCGCCGTCGAGGAGGACATCAACGCGCCGGCCACAAAGGACGAATGTCCCGAGCTGGGCGAGGACGTGAAGGTCATGGGCGTTCGCGTCGGCGACCGATTCGAGCTGTCCGTCGCGTGCGGGTTCATCGCCGCGCACGTGCGCAGCCTGCCCGACTACGTCGAGAAGAAGGCCCGCCTGGCCGACCGCATCTCCGCGCTCGCGCGCGCCGCCACGGGACAGGACGTCGCGGTGGCGATCAACGCAGGCGATCTGACCGATCGAGGTGCGGTGTACCTGACCGTGACGGGGACATCCGCCGAGCACGGCGACGACGGTCAGGTCGGGCGAGGCAACCGCGCGAATGGCCTCATCACGCCATACCGGCTCATGACCTTGGAAGCGCTGGCCGGCAAGAGCCCCCGCAACCACGTCGGGAAGCTCTATCAGCTGTCCGCGCAGAACATCGCGACCGCGGCGAGCGGGCTCGCGGGGGTTCGGGGCGCTCAGGTCTGCCTGGTCAGCCGGATCGGCCGCCCGCTCTCCGAGCCCCAGCTTGCCGATGTGGCGCTCGCCACGAACCGGGACGCGCTGTCCGGCGACGTTCGCGGCGCGATCGACCTGATGGTGACCGTTGAGCTCTCCCGGGTGTCGAATCTCTGGCGCGCGCTCGTTGCCTGATCGGACGGGGGTGGCGGTACCTAACCAGGAGACATGAAACTGCCGCTCGTTGTCTCCCTGGGTCTCGTCGCATGTTTCGTCGGTTGCGCGGGTGGAATCGAAGATCAGCCGACACCCTCGATCGCGATGCCCATCACTGACCTTCCTTGTGACGTCGAGACCGTCCTGGCCGGACGCTGTTGGTCCTGCCACGGCCAGACGCCAATGCCGGGGCTGCCCTCGTTCACCAGCGTGGCGGTCCTGGCGGCGCAGTCGCGGACCGATCCATCGCTGACCGTCGGAGCGCGCGCGGTGGTGCGCATGCAGTCGACGGCCAGCCCCATGCCGCCGCCGCCGACGACGGCCGCGACCGCCGACGAGGTCGCCGTGATCTCGGCGTGGGTCTCGGCGGGTTATCCGAGCGGGAGCGGGTGCGGGCCGACCTGCACCAGCGCGAAGACGTGGACCGGCGGAAACGAAGGCTCGCCGGACATGAATCCCGGAATGGCCTGCATTCACTGCCACGCCTCGAGCGACGAGGGCCCGGGTTTTTCGATCGCCGGCACCATCTATCCGACCGTTCGCGAACCGGATCTCTGCTACGGCGCGAATGCGTCGAGTGGTGCGCAGATCGCGATCACGGGCGCGGACGGCCAGACGCTGACGCTGACGCCCAACGCGGCCGGCAATTTCTATTCCGCGACTCGGGTGGCGCTCCCTTACAGCGCAAAGGTGATCACGTCGACGGGCGCTCGCGCGATGAGCGCGCAGCAGACCTCCGGTGACTGCAACAGCTGCCACACGCAGGTCGGGGCGAACGGCGCGCCCGGGCGAATCATGCTTCCGTAGCGCGCCGGCTTCCTCGAAATTGCGGGCGATTCGCGAGTGGCGCTGCCACGCGGGCGGCAGCAGATCGTAGGGGAAGGGCGGTGGGAGGCGATGGCGTGGGGAGGAAGCTCGCGGTTCGTCTGTTTTTCGTTGTTGTTGTTGTTGTTAACGTACGGCATTGTCTTCGCCGCTTCGGGATGCGGCAACAGCACGACGGAATCCGGCGCAGCCCAGCCGTCAGTGGGTGGCAGCAGCGGTAGCGCCGACGCCGGCAGCGCCGACGCCGCGTCGGATCCGTTCGCCGCCGCGCCCACCTGTACGAGCGGCCTGGTGTGGATGCGCGCTAATCACGGCTCGGCCGAGATGAACCCTGGCCGTGCCTGCATCGACTGCCACGCGACGATGCACGGTCCCTCGTTGACGATCGCGGGCACGGTCTACCCGACCGCGCACGAACCCGATATGTGCGACGGCGCTGACGGCGCGGGCGGCGTCGTGGTCACCATCGTCGATGCGGCCGGGCAGACGCTGACGTTGTCTCCGAACGTGGCCGGCAACTTCAGGTCGGAGGCGCCCCTATCGCCCCCTTACGAGGCGACGATCAGCTTCATGGGTCGCGAGCGCACCATGGGCGTCATGCAGACTTCGGGCGATTGCAACGGCTGCCACACGCAGACCGGCGCGAACGGCGCGCCCGGGCGCATCCTGCTTCCCTGACGGGTCGGGCCGGCGGTCAGCGCCGCGCGTCGCGCGGACGAAAAACCTCGACGGGAACGGGATGGCCGATTGGCCGCGCGCAGTGGCACGCGGAACCGCGCGGGCACGAACGCTCGCAGTGTTCCCCATCCGGCTGAGCGACGCAGCAATCCAGTTCGGGCGTCTTGGGCGCATTTGCCCATGCTTCATCGGCGAGATATTGGGCGCGTTCGAGGTCGTGCATGTCCGGATCGTCTGCACTGGTCGTGCCGGGCGATGTCGCGGTCACCGCAGGCCCTAGGCCGTATGTCTTGCGGAAGCGAACCGGCGGCGCGCAAAGGCTGCGCGATCAGCGCTGCTCTGTCGTGGCCGCGGTTGGTCCCGCGATTGCTCTCGGTGAAAGCCATGGACCGACTCAGCGTTTCCTTCTTCGGCTGCGCATGCTTCGCCGCGTGTGCCAGTCAGCCCCCATCCAGCCAGCCGCCGCAACAGGCGCAGCTGGCGCAGGCGATCGCGGCGCCTGATCGCGCGACGCCGCCCGAGCCGCTGTCGCCGGCGGCGCGCGAGATCCTCAAGGGCAGGATGGCCTCGCACGCCCGTGACATGGGCGACCTCGTTTCCGCGATCATGGTTCTCGACTACGCGCGCATCGCCCAGAGGGCGGACGGCATCGCGTCGGACGTGAACCTCTCCCGGCCGATCACGGGCGACGCGACGGAGCTGAACTCTGCGTTACCGGAGAAGTTCTTCGCGCGCCAGGACCAGTTGCGGGCGGGCGCGCGCTCTCTCGCCGCGGCGGCGCGCGCGCTGGATCCCTACCGCGTCGCCGACGAGTACGGCCGGCTCTCTCAAGGTTGCGTGCGCTGTCACGCGGACTTTCGTCCCGGCAACCCGTAGGACGTTGCCTAGCCAGCGCGGGCGAGGCGATCGGCGCGGTCGAGTTGCTCGCGCTTGCCGAGCACGATCAAGGTATCGCCGACGGTCAGCGCGGCGCTGTCGGGCGGGTTGAACAGCATGTGTCCGCTCGCCTGCTTGATCGCCACCAGGATCAAACCGATGTCGCCGCGGACGCCGGTCGTTGCGATGGTTCGCCCCGCCAGTCCTCCGCCGGCGGCGACCGGTAGCTCTTCGATCTGGAGATCCAGGTGCTCGCTGCGCGTGGCGACCTCGATGAAGTCCAGCACAGCCGGCCGCAAGACCGCCTGCGCGATGCGACCGCCGCCGATCACGTGCGGGGAGACGACGCGGTTCGCGCCCGCCCGTATCAGCTTGGGGACGGACGCCGCCTCCTCGGCGCGAGCGACGATCGGCACCCTGTCGGCCAGGAGGCGCGCGCTCATCGTGATGAAGACGTTGTCCGCGTCGGACGCCACGACGACGACGAGCGTGCGGGCTCGGCCAATGCCCGCTTCCTGCAGCACGGCGTCCTCGGTGGCGTCACCCACCAGCGGATGGCCGCACGGAAGCGAGAAGTCGGCGAGGCGCGCAGCCGACTTGTCGACGATGACGAACGGTACGCCCGCGGACGAGAACTCCTCGCAGACCTGGCGGCCGACCCGTCCGTAACCGCACACGATGATGTGGCCTGCAAGGCCGGCGATCTTCCTTTCCATGCGATGTCTCCCGAGGTGTGAGGACAGCTCGCCGCTGATCATGGCGCGCAAGAACTCGGCGGTGGCGAAGAACAACGTGAAGATCCCGCCCAACGCGAGGGCGATCGTGAACGCGCGTCCGGCCGGGGTCAGAGGATGGACTTCCCCGTAGCCGATGGTGGTCAGTGTCGTCACGGTCATGTACAGCGCATCGAACAGTGACCAGCCTTCGATCGCGTGGTAGCCGACGGTGCCGAGCCCAATCAGGCCCAGCGGGACGACCGCCAGCATTTGCACACGCCGGGGCAGCGGCAAGCCACGCTTCCCGGATCGTCGCAGCGTCACCTGTCCCGGCATCTGCTCTCGGTCGAGCGAGATGCGTGCCAGCCGCGGCTGCGGACCGATCGCGCCAGTCACCGTCGACGCGCGCGAACGACCTGCGCGGTATTTGCGGGGCCCTGCAAATCTTGCGGCCGTGCGCCCGCGGGGCGCCCCGAAACCCTCCTGGCGGCTGGCACCGCGCCTGCTTGGCTCTGGATGAGGTGACGAATGTTGCTGGTGGCCGGATCGCTACTGTCCACGCGGCCGCTGCTGGGCCTGACCGGCGACGAGGCTGGGCGCCGGCTCGCGGTCTCGGGCGCGAACGAGATCCGCCGGGCGCCGCGGCCGTCGCGCGCGAAGATGCTGCTCGCGCAGCTGGCCAGCCCGCTGATCTGGCTGCTGCTCGGGGCGGCTGCGGTGTCGGCCGCGCTGGGCGAGATCGCCGACGCCATCGCCATCGCGTTCATCGTGATCGTGAATGCGCTGGTCGGCTTCTTCCAAGAGCAGCGCGCGGAGAACGCCCTGGAGGCCCTTCGCACGCTGACCGCGCCGCGCGCGCGCGTCCGGCGTGACGGCCGGCAGGCGGTGATCGCGGCCGCCGAGGTCGTGCCGGGCGACATCCTGCTGCTCGAGGCGGGCGACGTCGTCGCGGCCGACGCGCACCTGCTGGAGGCGAACCGCCTGTCCGCCAACGAGGCCGCCCTGACCGGCGAGAGCGCCGCGGTCGAGAAAGATCCGCGGCGGACGCCTGCGGACGCGCCGCTGGCCGAACGCCACGACGCGGTTTTTCTCGCGACGTCGATCGCGACCGGCACCGGCGTCGCCGAGGTCACCGCGACGGGAATGGCGACCGAGCTCGGGCGGGTCGCCAACCTGCTCGAGGCCGCCGAGTCCGGGCCCACGCCGCTGCAGCAGCGGCTCGCGCGCGTCAGCAAGGTGTTGCTCGTCCTGTGCGTGGGAATCGTGGCGATCACCGCTGCGGTCGGGCTCGCGCGCGGGCGCGGGCTGCTGGACGTGTTCATGTCGGCGGTGTCGCTCGCGGTCGCGGCGGTGCCGGAGGGGCTTCCCGCGATCGTGACGATCGCGCTGGCGATCGGCGTGCAGCGCATGTCCGAGCGCAACGTCCTGATCCGCAGGCTGCCCGCTGTCGAGACGCTGGGCAGCGCGACGGTGATCTGCACGGACAAGACCGGCACGCTCACCACCGGCGTCATGACCGTCCGAGACCTGTGGGGCCCCGACCATCACGGGGTACTCGCGGCGGCCGCGGCTTGCTGCGACGCCGAGCTCGCGGCCGACAAAAGGACGGGGACCGGCGACCCGACCGAGATCGCGTTGCTGGCGGCGGCCGCGGAGCGCGGGATCGAACGCGACGCCATCGAGCGGGACCGGCCGCGCCGCAACGTGACGCCGTTCGACGCCGACCGCAAGCGGATGTCCGTCGAGCGCGCCGACGGAATCCTGTACGTCAAAGGGGCGCCCGAGGTGCTGTTCCCGCTCTGCGTGTCCGGCACAGAGGGCGCCGCCGCTGCGAACGCCGAGATGGCGGCGCGCGGCCTGCGCGTGCTGGGCGTCGCGACAGGGACGGGGCCGGAGGAGACGGCGCTGCGGTTTCTGGGCCTGGTCGGGATCGCGGATCCGCCCCGCAGCGAGGCGATCGAGGCGGTCGCGGCCGCGCGCGGCGCGGGCATCCGCACCGTCATGATCACCGGCGATCATCCGGTGACGGCCAGCGCGATCGCGCGCGAGCTGGGGATCGTGCGCGACGGCGAGGACGCGGCGGAGCGCGTTCACGCGCGCGCCACGCCTGAACAGAAGCTCGCGATCGTGCGGGCGTGGAAGCAACGCGGGGCGGTGGTCGCGATGACGGGCGACGGCGTGAACGACGCGCCGGCGCTGCGCGAGGCCCACATCGGCATCGCGATGGGCAAGACGGGCACCGAGGTGACGCGCGAGGCGTCGGACATGGTGCTGGCCGACGACAACTTCGCCAGCATCGTCGCGGCTGTGCGCGAGGGCCGCGGCATCTTCGACAACATCCGGAAGACGCTGGTCTACTTGCTGGCGGGTAACACCGCCGAGCTGCTGGTGATGCTGGGCGCGGGCGTTGCGGGCCTGCCGCTGCCGCTGCTGCCGTTGCACCTGCTCTGGATCAACCTGGTCACCGACGGGTTCCCGGCGCTGGCGCTGGTGATGGATCCGCCCGACGGCGATTCGCTGAAGCGTCCGCCGCGCCCGCCCGCAGAGCCGATGCTCGGGCGTCCGGAGTGGACGCGCGTCGTGGCGACCGGCGTCCTCGAGGCGGCGGTCGTCCTGGGCGTGTTCGTCTGGGGGCTGCGCGACGGCGATATCCGCCTGGCGCGCACGCTCGCGTTCAACACGCTGGTGATGAGCGAGCTGTTCCGCGCGTTCGCGGCGCGCAGCTCGACGCGCCTCTTCGGGCAGGTGGGCGTCTTCACGAATCTGCGTCTCGTCGGCGTGGTGTTGGCTTCGGTGTTGGTGCAGTTCGCGCTGCATCAGATCCCGGGACTGGTGCGCCTCTTTCAGTTGTCCGATCTGTCGGCGTCGCACTGGGCGGTCGCGCTGTTGCTGGGGCTGGTGCCGGTGTCGGCGCTCGAGCTCGCGAAGCTCGCGCGGAGGGCGCGATGACGCGGCCCGTGGCCGGGTTCGGCCATTACCTGCGCGACATGGTCTACGGCGCGCTCGACGGCGTCATAACCACGATGGCCGTTCTTGCCGGAACAGAGGGCGCGTCGCTGAGCATGCGCGTCGGCCTGATCCTCGGGATGGCCAACCTGCTGGGGGATGGCATCTCGATGGGCGCCAGCAACTATCT
>DATMZL010000605.1:0-3392 GCA_035607075.1 Polyangia bacterium | reverse complement strand
TGTTCAAGCTGCAGCCCGCTGCCGAGCATCCGCACGGCTCGACCGATCGCGAGTTCAACGGCATGTTTACCACCGACAAGCCGATCATCTTCAACTTCCACGGGTACCCGTGGCTGATTCACCGGCTGGCCTACAAGCTCGCGAACCACGAGAACCTGCACGTGCACGGTTACCAGGAGAAGGGGAACATCAACACGCCCTTCGAGCTGGCGATCTTGAACGAGACGTCGCGCTTCCATTTGGTGATCGACGTGATCGATCGCGTGCCGCGCCTGCGGGCGCGGGCTGCGCATCTCAAGGAAGAGATGCGCAACCTGATCATCGAGAACCTGAACTACGCCCACGACCAGGGGACAGATCGCAGCGAGATCAGCGACTGGACCTGGCCAGATTGAGGTGAAGCCATGCGCATCGCGATCGGATCCGATCACGCCGGGTTCGAGCTGAAGGAGGCCGCGAAGGCCCTGCTGGCGGACGAGCACTGCGACGTGCTCGACGTCGGCACCTACAGCCAGGACCCGGTCGACTACGCCGACTTCGCCGAGGCGGTCGGCGCCGCCGTGCAGGCGCACGACGCCGAGCGCGGAATTTTGTTATGCGGCAGCGGCGTCGGTGCGTCGATGGCCGCCAACCGGATGCCGGGCGTGCGGGCCGGCCTCTGTCACGACACGTATTCGGCGCACCAGGGCGTCGAGCACGACGACATGAACGTGCTGGTTCTGGGCGGGCGGGTCGTCGGCGTCGAGCTGGCGCGCGAGCTGATTCATGCCTTCCTGAACGCGCGCTTCACGGGCGAGGCGCGGCATCTGCAGCGGCTGGCCAAGCTGGCCGCGCTGGAGAGCCCGCTGCACGGGCTGGCTGTGTTCGGCCAGTCGGTCTGGCTGGATCACATCCGGCGCAGCCTGATCACCAGCGGCGAGCTCCGCCGCTTGATCGAAGAGGACGGCCTGTTCGGCGTGACGTCCAACCCGTCCATCTTCGAGAAGGCTGTCGCGGGCAGCTCCGACTACAACGATCTGCTGGAGGCGCCGGGGGCGCGAACCACGGACCCGAAGACGCTGTACGAGCGGCTCGCGATCCGCGACGTCCAGGACGCCGCCGACGCGATGCAGATCGTCCACCGGCAGACCGCGGGGCGGGACGGCTACGTCAGCCTGGAGGTGTCGCCGCTGCTGGCGCACGACACCGCCGCCACCGTCGACGAGGCGCGCCGTCTGTGGCGGGAGATCGGGCGCGAGAACGTGATGATCAAGGTCCCAGCGACGCCGCAAGGAATTCCGGCGGTCGCGACGTTGATCGCCGAGGGCATCAACGTGAACGCGACGCTCCTGTTCGCGCTGGAGGCGTACGAGCAGATCGCCGAGGCGTACATCTCGGGGCTCGAGCGGCGGGCGGCTGGCGGCGGCAATCCGGCGCGCGTCGCCAGCGTCGCCAGCTTCTTCGTCAGCCGGGTCGACGCCGCGATCGACGCGATCGTCGCAGAGCGGCTGCACGGGGAGACCCGCGCGCGCGAGGCGGCGCTGCTGCGCTCGCTCGGCGGCAAGGTCGCCATCGCCAACGCCAAGCTGGCGTACCAGCGCTACCGCGAGATCTTCGCCGGCCCGCGCTGGCGGCGGCTGGCGGATCAGGGGGCACGCACGCAGCGGTTGCTGTGGGCCAGCACCGGCACGAAGGATCCCAGCTACTCCGACGTCCTCTACGTCGACGAGCTGATCGGACCCGACACGGTCAACACGATGCCGCCCGCGACGCTGGACGCGTACCGCGATCACGGGCGCCCGCGCGCCTCGCTGACGGCGGACATCGAGGGGGCGCGCGACACGATCGCTGGCGTCGCCCAGGTCGGGATCTCGCTGCCGGACGTGACCGGCCAGCTGCTGGCCGACGGCGTGAGCCTGTTCGCGCGGGACTTCGAGAAGTTGCTGGACGCGGTCGGACGGCGGAGTCGAGACGCAGGGGCGGGCCGGCTGAACCGCATGACCTACAAGCTGCCGGCGCCCATCGCCGGCGCGGTGGGGCGCTCGCTCGTCGAGTGGCAAGCGCAGGGCAAGGCGCGACGGATCTGGCAGCGCGATGCCTCGCTGTGGAGCGGGAAGGACGAGGCGCAGTGGCTCGGCTGGCTCGGCATCACCAACGATCAGCTGGCGCACGTGCAGCGCTTCACGCAGATCGCGAACGTCGCGCGGACGTCGGGCTTCGTGCACGTCGCGCTGCTGGGGATGGGCGGCTCCAGCCTGTGCCCGGAGGTCATGAAGGCGACGTTCGGAACGGCGCCGGGGTTTCCCGAGCTGCACATCCTCGATTCGACGGATCCCGCGCAGGTCAAAGCGCTGGAAGACGCGCTCGATCTTTCGCGAACGTTGTTCATCGTCTCGAGCAAGTCGGGATCGACGCTGGAGCCGAACATCTTCAAGCAGTACTTCTTCGAGCGCGTGTCGGCGCAGATCGGCGCGGACGAGGCGGGCAAACGCTTCATCGCGATCACGGATCCGCGCTCGAAGATGCAGCACGTCGCAGAGGGCGACCACTTCCGGCGCGTCTTCTTCGGCTGGCCGAACATCGGCGGCCGTTACTCGGCGCTTTCCGACTTCGGCATGGTCCCGGCCGCGGCGATCGGCGTGGACGTCGGCAAGTTCCTCGATCGGACCGAGACCATGGTGAACGCCTGCATGCCGTCCGTGCCGGCGGCCGAAAACCCGGGCGTCGTGCTGGGAACCATCCTGGGCGTCTCCGCGACGGAATTCGGGCGCGATAAAGTGACGATCGTCGCGTCACCCGGCATCGCCGACCTCGGCGCGTGGCTGGAGCAGCTGATCGCCGAGTCGACGGGCAAGGACGGCAAGGGGCTGATCCCGATCGATCGCGAGCCGCGCATCGATCCCGCGCGCTACGGCGACGACCGCCTGTTCGTTTACTTGCGGCTCGTCGACGGGGCCGACCCGGCGCAGGACGAGTTCGCGGACGCGCTGGAGCGGGCCGGCCACCCGATGGTGCGCGTCGCGATGGACGATCCCTACGACCTGGGCGAGGAGTTCTTCCGCTGGGAGATGGCCGCCGCGGTGGCGGGGTCGATCCTGGGCATCGATCCGTTCGACCAGCCCGACGTCGAGGCGAGCAAGACGGAGACGCGCAAGCTGACGACCGCGTACGAAGCCAGCGGCTCGCTGCCCGACGAGTCGCCGATCTTCGTCGCCGACGGCATCAAGCTGTTCACGGACGCGGACAACGCAGCCGCGCTGGGCGCGGCGGTCGGCGCGTCGCCGACGCTGGCGGGTTACCTGGCCGCGCACCTCCGTCGCATCGCGCCCGGCGATTACTTCGCGCTGCTCGCGTACATCCAGATGAACGACGCGCACGCGCGCGAGCTCGCCGCGATCCGCAGCGCCGTCCTC
>DATMZL010000683.1:0-6163 GCA_035607075.1 Polyangia bacterium | reverse complement strand
GGCGTGCGCGCCAACATCGAGAACATCGGCCTCGAGGGCATGGGCGTCACGATCGATCGCGGCTTCATCCAGGTCGACGACGCGTACCGGACCACCAGCCCCGGAATCTGGGCGATCGGCGACTGCGCCGGACCGCCGCTGCTGGCCCACGTCGCGATGGCCGAAGGCGTCCGCACCGTCGAGGCCATGGCGGGTAAGCACGTCGTCCCCGTCAACTACGACGCGATCCCGGGCTGCACCTACTGCGATCCGGAGGTCGCATCGATCGGGAAGACCGAGGCGCAGGCGCGCGAGGCCGGCATAGACATCGACATCGGCAAGTTCCCGTTCGCGCCCAACGGCAAAGCGCTGGGCGCCGGCCACACCGACGGCTACATCAAGGTGATCACCAACAAGGCGCGCGGCGAGATCGTCGGCGTGCACGCCATCGGCTACGGTGTCACCGACCTGATCGCCGAGATGTCGCTGGCGATCACGTCCGAGGCGACCGCGCACGACGTGCTGGCGGCGGTCCATCCCCACCCGACGCTGTCCGAGGTCATGTACGAGGCGACCGCCGCCGCGCTGGGCGAGGTCGTCCACATTTAGTCGCTCCGCGCCGCGATCAGCGAAGGCCGTCGATGCCGGCCAGCGCCTGGTAGGCGACGCCGTTGAAGGCGGAGAGGACCGCGGCCTCGCACGCGGCCGGTCCGTTCGCGACGGGCACGAACGTCTCGTCGGTTTCCAGCTCACGCCGGACGACCGGCTGCCCGCGCGCGTCCGCCACGGTCAGCGCGAAGCGAACCTTGCAGTGATGGTTCAACATGCCGGTCGCCTCGATCCCCAGCTCCGGGATCACCTGCGCGTCGAAACACGACGACGGAACACCGGGAAACGCTTGCACCATGGCGACGCTGCCCGCGAGCGCGCCCTGCAACGCGTTCGCGACAAGCGCGGGCGCATTGTAGAAGACGAACGTGTGACCGTCGGTCGAGGTCTCATATCGCGTGTGAACCAGCCGTTCGTCCATGATGATCGCCACCCGGCGCGCCCCACCCCGCTGCAGCTGCGCGCGGGCCGGCGTGACGTTCGCGAAGGTGTGCTCGTGCGTACACGCGATCGATCCGGTCGCCACCAGCGCCGCGATCGCGATCATCGAAGGTCGCATCATCGGATCACCTCGGGTTGAGTTGGGTCAGAACTGCAGCGTCGCGCCCAGCATGGCGCCGCCGTGCACCGGTGCCGCGCCGACGCCCGCGAAGCGAACGCCGCTGCGGCTGGCGCGGTAGCCGCTGTCGGCGTGGATCTCGACGCCGGCCTTGGCAGCGCCCAGCACCATCACCGCGCCGACGACCACCAGCACGAGATCGACGATCGCGATCTCGAGGTTCAGCTCCGCCTCGGCCGTCGTCTCCTCGCTGGCGTCCTTCTGCGTCGCGGTCAGGTAGATGCCGCCGATGCTGCCAAGAATGAACAGCACCATGCCCGTCGTCCGGATCCCGGGGCTGCCGCGGCGGATCGTGACCACCGACGGCGCGTTCGGGATGTTCACGTTGCTGGTCATGTTCAGCGTGCCCGAGATCCGCACGGTGTTGAGACCGGGTGCGACGGGCATCGTGCACGGCACCTGGCAGGAGCCCGACACCGCGCCCATCACCGAAACCATGTAGCTGCCGCTGTCGCCGGCGGCGAACCGCACCGGCACGCCCGCGACCGGTGCGACCGGCGGTGCATACGGCGCCCCTTGCTGATACTGACCCGGCGGCGGGTACTGATTCGGCGGCGAGTACTGGTACTGGTTCGGCGGCGGGTACTGCGCCGGTGGCGGATAGCCGCCGGCCGGCGGGTCCTGTGCCGGCGGAGGATATCCGGGTGGCGACTGCTCCGGCTGCGCGGGCGGCTGCTGCGGTTGCTGCTGTTCGCCCGGCGAAGGTGGCGCAGGCGGCGGCTGCTGCCCGAACGCCAACCCGCTGACGAGCGAGATGACGAGCGCGATGCTTACTGGTGCGAGCTGGTGCGATGTCTTGATCAACGTCAACGCGTCCTCCTTTTCGGGAATGGCATCGTCAACTCACGAACACGAGCGATGGACCCAATCGCCTGACGGGCACTCGATCGAGTAGCCCCGATCCTTGCAGCTCTGTCCCTCGTGGAAGACCCAGTCGGAACCGTTGACCTGCTTGGCATCGAAGGCATCGCAGTCGGCCTTGTCCCAATCCTGAAAACACTCTCCGTCTCCGAGGGACTTTGCGCCCTCGCACGCGCCGCTGCCGCCGCCGCAGCCGGTCGAAGCCGCGCCGAGTCCCAGCGCCAACCCAAGAACGAACAGTCGCATCCGCTTCATCGTTCCTCCTGGCGCCGCGGAAGTAGCAACGGCCGCGCCACACGGAGCTGCGCCGATCTCGAAGCGCGCCGCGACCGGACCGGAACAACCTGTCCAGTCGCGCTGGACAGATCGTTCAAAGTCAATTGGCCCGCTTCTGGGGCCGCGCGATCTCGAATCGCTCCAGCCGGGCCAGCAGCGTCCCGCGCGAGATCCCCAGCTTCTTCGCCGCGCGCGTCTGGTTGCCGCCCTCCGCCTTCAGCGCCTCGAGGATGCGCGCGCGCTCCTGCTTCTCCTTGGCGTTCCAGCGATCATCGTTCGCCGCGCCGGCCGCGTCACCGTCGATGTCGCCGTCGCGCCCGCCGATCGCGACCGGTCCCAGGTCGACCGGATCGCGCAACGTCTCGAGCGGAAGGTGGTCCGGCTCCAGGTCTTCGCCGTCGGACAGCAGCAGCGCCCGCTCCATCACGTTGCGCAGCTCGCGAATGTTCCCGGGCCACGCGTAGGCCTCCAGCAAGGCCGCGGCATCGTCGCTGATGTGGGGCACGCGCGCGATGCCCGACTCCTTCGCGAGCCGCGCCAGGAACGCGTCGCACAGCGGCCGGATCTCCGAGCGGCGATCGCGCAGCGGCGGAATCTCCAGGCACAAGCCGTTCAGCCGGTAGTAAAGGTCCGAGCGAAAGTGCTTGTCGCGGATCTCCTGCACGAGATCGCGGTGCGTGGCGGCGATGAACCGGACGTCGATCGCCAGCGGCTTCAGCCCGCCCACGCGCGTGACCTGCTTGGTCTCGATCACGCGCAGCAGCTTCGCCTGCAGCGTCGGCGACATCTCCCCGATCTCGTCGAGGAACACGGTGCCGCCGCTGGCGGTCTCCAGCAGCCCCGCCTTGGCGGTCTTCGCGTCCGTGAACGCGCCCCGCTCGTGCCCGAACAGCTCGCTCTCCAGCAGGTTTTCGGTGAGCGCCGCGCAGTTGAGACAGAGGAAGGGTCCGCCCGCGCGCTTCGACGCCTTGTGGATCGACTCGGCGAGGACTTCCTTGCCCACGCCCGTCTCGCCCAGGACCAGCACGTTGATCACGCCCGACGCCGCCTTTTCGGCCAACCGGTAGATCTCGCGCATGTTCTCGTCGAGGACGATCACGTCGCGCCCCACCGTCCCTTCGCCCGCGGGGGCGCGCGGGCGAAGCGCAGCGCAGGCGTGTTCGAGCAGTGCGCCCGCAGATTGACCGTGCGTCGGAAAATGCGCGAGCGCGACGCGCGCGCCGACGCCGCCGGCCTTCAGGCGCTGGACCAGCGCCTCCGTCACGCGCTGCGCGGTGTCGCTGGTCGTCCGGCGCAAGATGATCTCGAACGCGTGCGGCGCATAGATCCCGACGATGTCCAGCGGGCGCAGTGCGTCCGCCGCCGCCAGGAACGATTCGGCCGCGGCGCCCGCGTCGATGTCGATGCGCGCGATGGAGAACGGCGCCCCCTGCGCGATCTCGCATTCCTCGGCCAGGCGCGCCTCGAAGTAGCCATGCGGCCATAACCGCCGCCGGCGCGTCGCCCCGCCCCGCCGCTGCACCAGTAACACCGCCGATCCGAGCAGCGCCGCCTCGCCGGGCGCCAGCGCCTGGGGCTGCTGCGGCGAAACCTTCTGCCCGCGCACCTGCGTGCCGTTGCGGCTGCCGAGATCCTCGATGGTGACGCGCCCGGCGTCGGCCTGCAGCCGCGCATGCTTCGCAGAGGTGCTCGGATCGGCCAGCAATATGTCCGCGTCGGGCGCGCGGCCGACGAGCACGCTCCCACGTTCGGGCAGATCGTACGCGGCGATCGTTTCGCCCTCGACCACCAGAACCTGCAGCGCCGGGACGACGCCGTCCCCGTCCTGCTGCGCCACCGTACGCGGAATCATCCCCATCTCGCCGACGATTCTTACAGGTCGGCGCGCGCGCCACGCAAGCAATCCGCACGGGCACGTACGCGCAAATGGTTTACGCGGGGACGCCGCGCGCCGGCACCACGATTGCACAGTCCTGGCGCGGCATGACGCTCTCATCAATTTGCCATTTACATATTTCCTTGGCCTTCAAGATGTCATTCGCAAAGATGACGCCTCTGTTAGCATCGCTCGGGCTCGATGGCCGATGCCAACCAACCCGGCGACGTCCGGGAAACGGAGGAGCAGAGACCGCACCTGGGGATCGGACGCGTACTCGCGAGCAAGTACGAGATCGAGGCGCTGCTGGGCACCGGGGGCATGGGATCGGTGTACGTCGCGCGCAACCTGCGCACGCGCAAGACATGGGCGATCAAGGTGTTGCACCCTGAGATGAGCGGCCGCCCGGTGGTGCTGCAGCGCTTTCTCGCAGAGGCGCAGGCCGCCGGCGTGATCGGCCATCCCGGCATCGTCGAGATCATCGACCAGGACCGCGACGGCGACCTGCATTTCCTGGTGATGCCGAAGCTGGAAGGCGAGGAGCTATCCACGCGCATCGCGCGAGAAAAGCCGCTGCCGCTGAAGTTCGTCGCCCGCGTCGGCGCCGACGTCGCCGACGCCGTCCACGCGGCCCACCGCGCGAAGATCGTTCACCGCGACCTGAAGCCGCCGAACGTGTTCCTCGCCCACAAGGACGGCCGGCGCGACATCGTGCAGCTGCTGGACTTCGGCATCGCGAAGCTGATGGACGACGACAACGCGGCGACCGGTGGCCTGACGCAAACGCGCGACATCTACGGCACGCCCCACTACATGTCGCCGGAGCAGTTGAAGAGCGCAAAGGACGTCGACGCGCGAACCGACATCTACGCGATCGGCGTGATCCTCTACGAGGCGCTGTCGGGCCAACGTCCGTATGACGCCGACAACCTGACCGAGCTCGTCGTCCGCATCATGACCGAGGAGCCGGCGCCGCTCGAGAAGCTGCGCCCCGACATCCCGCCCGCGATGACGGCGATCGTCAAACGCGCGATGGCGCGCGATCGCGCGGCGCGGTTTCCGTCGGCGGCCGCGCTTCGCGATGCCCTGCGCATCCACGCAGGGACGCCAGGCGACACGTCTTCCCAGGCGCTCGCGGACACGATGCAAGCGGATGCATCGACGCTCTCGCCCGCGCTCGCGGTCAGCACCGGAAAGAAGATGAAGTCGGGGCTCGGGATCGCCGCCGCGGTTGCCGCGCTGGCGGTCGGCGGCTTCGTGGCGTTCCGGCCGTCGCCGCCCCCGCCGGCGCCGCACGCGCAGCCGACGACGCCCGCGACCAACGTGAAGCCGCCCGACCACCCAGCGCAGCCCGCACCGCCGCCGCCAACGACCGAGCCGGTACCCGCACCGGGTGACGCGACATCGAAGACGAAGGCGCCACCGCCGGCCGACGACAGCGCTGGTAAGCCAAAGCCTCGCAAGGTCCGCAAGCACACCGACGACGACGGCATGCCCGTGCTGCGACCGCAATGATCGGCCGGTCCCTCCCCCGCGCGGTTGCGGCGGCGCTGGCCCTGTCCGCCCTAGTTTGGAGCGGCGCCGCCCGCGCCGACGAGGCGTCGGAGGCGAAGCTGCAGTTCGAGCTGGGTCAGGAGATGTTCAAGCAGAAGCGATTTCCCGAGGCGATCGATCGCTTCATCGCCTCGAATCGTCTGGTCCCCAACCCCAACGGCGTCCTCAACATCGCGAACATCTATGTCGGGATGGCGAAGGCCGAGAGCAAGCGAAAGGAGACCGCCCGCGCCGATCAGCACTACGTCGAGGCGTACAATTGGACCGAAACGTTCCTGCGCTTCGACCAGCTCCCCGAGGCGGATCGCGCGCTGGGCGTGAAGCTGCGCGATTCGCTGGTGCCGCACGTCGCGCTGATCGATGTGACGACGAATCCTCCGAGCGCCGAC
>DATMZL010000980.1:0-3581 GCA_035607075.1 Polyangia bacterium | reverse complement strand
ATCCTGTTCGAGGACCAGCTGGCGCGAAAGAGCTGTCCGTGCGACCCGAGCGGGATCAACGCGCTCGATCGCGGCACCGTCGGCAATCACAGCGCGGCCGCCGGCGTCGCCGCCAACGTGACGGTGTACGGCGTGATGGCGGCGCTGCCCCTCGTCGATCTGCTGGACGTCGGCTTCGGGCGCACCTGGGGCGAGGACCTCATGATCTACGCGGAGACGCTGGCCATCGATACAGCCCTGCAGAACGCGACGAACTTCATCGTGGCGCGGCCGCGTCCCCGCACCTACGCGGGCGATCCGGCGTTCCTCAATTCGGGCGAAGGCTACCTCTCGTTCTACGCTGGCCACGTGTCGACCGCGTTCGCGATGACGTCAGCGGCGGCGTTCACCATTCGCCACCGTCACGGCGAGCAGATCTGGCCGTGGATCGTCGCGGGTGTGATCGCCAGCAGCGTGGCCGTCGAGCGCGTGGCTTCCGGCGATCACTTTCCGACCGACGTCGCGGTCGCGGCGGTGGCCGGGACGGCCATCGGTGTCACCGTTCCCTGGCTGCACCTGCGCCGCGGGCCGGCGCGCCTCTCACTCAGCGTGACGAGCGCACGCGGGCTCGGGCTCGCCGGCGCCTTCTGAGCCCCGCGATCGCCAGCCCCGCGAGCAGCAGCGCGACCGCGCCCGCGCCCGGTCCCCGCGCCGTGTCGCAGCTGCAGGTCGAGATGGTCCCGCGCTGCCCCACCGTCCCGCCGCCGCTGCCGGCCTTGCCGCTCTGCGCGCCGCCCGTCCCGACGATGACGAGCCCGCCCGAGCCGCCGCCCTGCCCGCCGTTCCCGATCAAGATGATCTGGCCGCCGCCGCCCCCGCTCCCCGTACCGGGCATCGCGACCGGCGTGCACACGCCCATCATGCATTCCTGCCCACCCGGACAGATGACGTCCGTGCACCCGTCCTGGCAGCTGCCACCGACGCAGACCTGACCCGCCGGGCAGTTCTTGTTCTCGCATCCAGTCTCGAGGCAATGGCCAAGCGTCTCGCTGCCCGCGCGCATGTCACAGGTGAAGCCTGTGTCGCAGCTGCGGCACTTGTCGCTGCACAACGGCTGGCATGCACCGCCCTCGCAGACCTTGTCCGCGGGACAGGTGATCCCCGCACACGGCGAGACGCAGTTGCCCAGCCGGCAGGCCTGGCCGTGGGGACACTTGACGCCGTCGCAGCCGCCGACACAGGTCCCGCGCTGGCAGACCTGTCCCGCCGGGCACGGCATGCCGACGCACCCAACGTCCTTGCAGAGGCCGTCACTGGGGTCGCAGGTCCAGCCAATCGCACAGGGGAACTCGCCGGTGTCGCAGTAGTGTCGGCAGACGCCCTGCGAACAAACCTCGTTGGGGGGACAAAGATTGTCGCCCTCATCGACCATGTCGTTACAGTCATTGTCGACCCCATCGCATTTCTCGGCTGAAGGTTGTACGACCGGAACACAGGTCGTCGTCATTCCGCCCGCCGCGCACTGCGTGGCTCCGTTCCTACAAATTCCCTTTGCGGTATCGATAGTGCACGGCTGGCCGCCGCCCTTGCACGAGAGCCCCTTCACGTAGAACACGAAGTCGTTGAAGTCGCCGTCGTTCGTGCCGACGCCGCCGCAGTTGCCGCCCTGCCAGCTCGTCGGACAGGCGGGCTGATCCTCGAACGCAAGGTAATAGGCGCCGGGATCCTTCTTCGATTGATACACGATCGCGACGATCCAGGGCTGGCCCACCGTGCCGGCCGCCGTGGATTTTGGGTTCAGCTCCTTCTGCGAGTAGTGGATCTGGGGACATTGCCCCGTCGGTTTGCCCGTCGAGTCGAGCGGCGGCACCAGCGCGAACCCAATTAGGCCGCCCTTCCAGCGCTGGTCGGTGCGAATGTTGCCGGCGAACTCGGGCAACGGATCCGCCCACGTGTGCTGATTCGGCGCCTGGTTGTGCATGCGCGTCGCCAGCGGGCAAAAGTCGTTATCCGCGCACGACAGTCCCATCGGCGCCGGCAGCTGCAAATTGCCGGGGACAAGCGTGTAGAGCTCGTTCATGGCGGGCGGGGCAGTCGGATTCTCGACTGCGTTGTACCAGGCGAGTGCGTTCTGGCACACGCCGCCATGGAGGACGATCGTCCCTGTTAGCCCACATTGCGGCGAGAACGTGCCCGGCGTCGTGTACGCGTCGCGTACTGGGTCGACCAGCCCCGCTTCCTGATTGTAAGTGAATAGGCCCAGCAGAGAATCGGCCGACTGCTCGGGCGTGTAACTCATCGTGAGATTTCCGCAGGAGCCCATTCGCTGCGCGACGGTCCGCCCGTCGGGAAAGCCCCGACTGCAGATGACGTCCAACTCCGGCTTGTTCACCGCCTGGGGCATCACCTCCCCGCTCGGCTGCGTCACACCCGCGTGCACAGCCCCGGCCGACAGCGGGATGAACACGCACGGGAAAACCAAACGTTTAAGCAAGTTCATGTGCGAACTGTTGCAGCTTTCGCGCGCGCCCGCAAACGCGAATTTTGTCAAATCGGAACAGGCACTTCTGACCACGAGCCACTTCGCGGTACGCATTTTCAAACCATCGAGTGCGCCACCGCCGGAAACGCGGCACGGAGGCGATGCTCTTGCTTCGGGGACCTCTCCTCCTGTCCACCATCGATCAACGGCCGCAGAATCGCCAACGCGTACCTATGTCGACGGCGATGCGCGATGTGCGCCGCCCAAACCTCGCTGCCGTACATTTGCCTCGCGAACATTGGAATGCGTCGTTGCCGCGCGCCAAATATCGTTGACGAGTGTGTGGTCATGAGGCGATTCTCGCCCACGCATCGTGGATTGATGGGACGGACGAATGGAGCGGGTGGTCGCCACTACCGACAATCTTCGGCGGGTTTGATTCGGATCCAGCCGCGGTCGCGACCACTGCGAACGGCGGTATCCTTGAAACCTGCGCACACAACGCCGGCAACCGATATGTTTGCGCCACTTACTCACCGACCGGAGGGTGGAACGGGTGGTACTGGGCGGGTCTCCAGGACCACGCCGTAGCCAAACCGGCGCTCGTTCGCAGCAGCTACGCTACGTATCTCCTGGCAGTTGGATACGCGTCTCCGTACCACGAATACGCGAGTTACAGCGTAAACGGCTGGCTCAGTTGGACGGCCGATGTCCAGGTCGGCTCGGGATACAATTTCCTCTCAGCGCCTGCTGCGGTAGCGGTCACAACGAGCCCCACAGTCTTCACCGTCGGGCGTGCCGGCGACTCCCACTTTTGGTTCGACACCGGTTCGTCGGCTGGCTGGGATGGTTGGACTTTGATTCAAGCTATCTACCCGTACTCCTCGAATTGAAGCTAGCCGGCCGGACAGGTGGTGGGCCGCCTCCGGCAGCCCAAACAGGGCCGATTTTGCTCAGTGAGGACCACGACTTGCGAGGGTGAGCCGCTTCGCGGTACACGTCGTCGCAACCGTTGTCGGGCAAGCTCGCTCACCACGCCGTCCCGCTGATCGTCACGTTGACCTTGGCCCACGCGACAGCTGCGCGCGCCGGCGACGAGGACGCCCCGTCGGATTACCCG
>DATMZL010000774.1:0-6501 GCA_035607075.1 Polyangia bacterium | reverse complement strand
GCGAGCAGCGGCACCAGCGTCAGGAAGATCCCTCCGAGCGCGGCCGGGCGCGTCGACTCCTTCAGGCCGACGAGCAGCGTTCGCGCCATCTCCGCTTCGGGTGCGCGCGCCGGATCCTCGAAGTAGCGGAACACCGCCGCCAGATCGGTGACCGTCGCGTGCACGACCGCGGCGAGCAGCGTCAGCCAAAGCACTGCAACGAAGCGCAGGCACAAGCGCTCGGGGCGGATCGCGTACCGGGTGGCGCTGGCCAGCGTCACCAGCCCGATCAGCAGGACAGGGTACATCCCCCAACCGCCCTCACGCATGAAGTCTCCGAAGCTGGCTGTTGCGAACATGTCTCCTCCTGCAGAGGAAACGCCTCCGCAGGGGCCGGTGTGACGGGAGAACGTCGTTTTTTGTTGTCACACCGGCCCTGCCCTTGGCGTTACTAAGACGATGGCGGCCGCCGATTCATCGCTGGTCGTACGCCTGCGGCGCGGCGAACGGACGGCCTTCCGCGACCTCTACGCGCGGTTCGCCCAGGCCAGCTTCGGCTACCTGCTCCGCCTGGCCGGCCGGCGCGATGCCGCCGAAGATTTGCACCAGGAGGCGTGGCTGTCGATCGCGCAGCACGCGGCCCGGCTGACGCCCGAAACGGATCTGGCCGCCTGGATCTTCACGGTGGCGCGCAATCGCTTCCTGTCGTCGCGCCGGCGCGCGGACGCCGCCGTCTCCGCCGCCGATCCCGCGGTCCTGGCAGGAGGCGCGTCGGGCGTGCGGCCGGCGGACGATCCGGGCTGCCGCGATCTCGAGCGTGCGCTCGCGTCGCTGCCCGAGGCCCATCGCGACATCCTGCTGCTGGTGGGCGTGGAGGGCCTGGAGATCGCGCAGGCTGCGGAGGTGCTCGCGATCCGCGTCGATGCCGCGCGCCAGCGGCTGGCGCGGGCGCGCGCGGCGCTCACCGAGGCGCTGGGCGGCGACGACGCGGCCGGCGCGGCGCCTGAACCGATCGCAACTTCTGTCACCAACGTGAGTGGAAAGGCGAGCTCATGACCACACCCGATCCGTTGCTCGAACGCCTGCGGCGACTGTCGCGCCCGTCGCTCGATGACGTCGCGGCGGCGCGCACGCTGGCACGCACGGAGGCGGCGTTCGCGGCGCCGCAAGCGGAGCGGCGACCGCAGCGCGCGCGCCTGTGGGTTCCCGCGGCGCTGGCGCTGTGGGGCGCACTGTACGCGTTCAGCGCGTTGCGCGAGCTCGGCCGCCTTTATCCGGCAGCGCCGGCGAAGCCCGCGGTGGCGGTGAACCACCGCGGGCCCTCCGGTGCCGACGACGATCGAGTCGGGAACCCTCAAAGGGTTCCCGAACCCTGCCGCGACGATGCGCGGCGAGCAAAGCTCGCCGGCTCCTCACGCGATCAGTTCATGTTGAGCGCCATCAGCAACGTGAGCGCGAGAACGACGATGATGACGACCATCGCGCCGCCCCGCTTCGACACCTTGCGCGCGGTCTCTGGATCGATCGCGCTGCCGGTGTGCTCAGACGTGTCTTCAGACATGGAAGCCTCCATGCAAGTGGTTGCCTGCGATACCCGAATGCCGAACGGACGAACTACGTTCGGGGCGGGCCGCGGCACGTTCGCGGCGCCGACGGCGGTGCGATCGGCGCACGCGCGACGACCGTCGCACGCGCGAGCACGGACGGAACCGGCGTCGCGACGAAACGAAGCGTGAGCGTGTGGGGCGGAAGCTTCCAGAAGCCGGGCCGCGTGCCGGCTTCGCGGGCCGCGCGCACGTGCGGCGCCGTCTGCTGAGACGCGATGATCGGCGTCCGCTCGGATTCGCCGCCCAGCGCGGCCGCGCGCTCGACCGCGCCCGCGGCAGCAGCCGGCAACACCGGGGTGCTCGCCGTCGCCAGCAAGGCGAAGAACGGGAGCACGAACGATGCGACGCGGGCGCGCACGACGGTGTCGTTCTAGCAGACGCGATCGCGGCCGGCTAACCGCGAACCTCAGCGAGAGCCGCTCACGCGCGCAGGCGATTCCAGTCGATCGCCCACACCGACCCCCGTTTCACCCAGCGCAGCGGCCGGCGCGTCGCGAGCGGCGTGGCCAGCGCGAGGTGATAGAGGTGGTCGATGCGCCAGAAGAAGCCACGCGTGTGGTAGCTCTGCGGCATCGCGAGCCGCGCGCAGTCCAGGTGATGAACGAACTCGTGCAGCAGCGTGTTGAGCAGCGCGCGCGGGCTGGACACCTTCTCGCGGATCGCCGTCCGCATCCAGACGCGGATCCGCTGCGTGGACGGCGTGTAGTCGCCGAACAGCTGGTACGTGCACACGCCCCGCGTCACCTTGTGCGGGCGCACGCCCAGCACGCGCAGCGGCGGAACCGGCACGCGATAGAACGCCGCTAGCGCCTCGAGCAGCGCAACGCCCGCGTCCCCGACCGGTCCCGTCTCGCCGGCCGTCATCGCGTCCGCGAGCGCGCGCGCCAGCGCCTGGATCGGCTCGGCGGGCGGCAGCGGCATCGTCGCCAGCGCGTCGCTGCGATCGTACTCGCGCCGCCGCGCCTCCGACCGCGGTTGAGGATCGGTGATCACGTCGTGCGTATGTATGACAGGAAAGTCGTTCTCCGGCGTCGCGATCGCGCGCAACGCTGAGCTATCATCGCGGCACACTTCGGTTTCCGTTGGCACACATGCTGCTGTCTAGGACACCCATGCGCGCGACCATCGGATTGCTGTGTGCGGCGGCGGCGTCGTCGATCCAGATCGGCTGCGACGGGTGCGGCGGCTCGTTGAGCGGCGCGGGCGGGAACAGCGGCCAGGTGCACGTGACGGGCAGCGCCGGCGCCGGCGTCAGCGACGGCGGCACGGACGTCAGCGGCCGTGGTGGCGCCGCCGGTTTCGCCGGCTTCGGCGGCTTCACCGACACCGGCGTCGGCGGCTTCGGCGGCTGGAGGTATGACTGTGCCGTTCCGTCGGCGGACGGAGGCGTGGCGAGCGACGACGGCGGAAACCGACCGACCGAGCTGCTCCCCGCGCTCGGCCTGCGCGCGCCGCTCGCCTATTCAAACGTGTCGTTCGCGAGCGCGCTCGGCGACGTGAACGGCGACGGCAAGGACGACCTGGTGACGGTCGGTACCCAGGTGACCGTGCGGATCAACGACGGCAGTGGGCGACTGGGCACGCCGATCGACGTCGCTTCCGGCGTCGCATCGGACGACAACGGCGCTGATCCGATCCTGATGGGCGATCTGAACGGCGATCGCTCCACCGACGTCGTCTACGTTCACTCCCGGAATTATCCGGCGCTCTCCGTCACCGTGCTGCTCGGCGACGGCGCGGGAGGCTTCGCGCCCGAAGCCGAATACAGGGCGGGATCGGGCGCGGCATCGCTGGCGATGGGCGACCTCGACGGCGATGGCGACCTCGATCTCGTGCTCTTCTCGAATGAGTACGAACAACCGGGCGAGCTCGACGTGCTCATGAATGCCGGCGACGGCACCTTCGCCCCCGCCGTCAAATACGCGGCCGGCCTGATCAGGGGCCCCCTCGCGATCGCGGATCTCGACGGCGATGCGCGCAACGATGTCGTCGTCGGCGGTTACCCGAGCGAGAGCGTCCTCGTGTACGCGAACCGGGGCAACGGACAGCTGATGCTGCCTGTGGCCATCCCGGCGGGCGTCAGCCCTGTCGACTTCGCGCTCGGTGACGTAGACGGCGACGGCAAGGCCGACATCGTGGTCGTGAACCAGGTCGATCGGCCCGACAGCAATGCGCAGATCGGCGGCCTTCCGAGCACGGTCAGCGTCGTGCGTAACCGCGGCAACGGTTCGTTCGCGGTACCCGTCTCTTATGCGGTCGGGATCGAGGCCTGGGACGCCCTGCTCGTCGATCTGAACGGCGACGGCAAGCTGGACGTAGTCGTGACGAACATGAACACGACCGACGCCAGCGTGCTCACCAACAAGGGCGATGGCACGTTCGCTGGCGAGGTGCGCCTGGGCGTCGGCGGTTCGCCGGCAGCGATCCTGGTCGGCGAGATGAACGGCGACGGGCGGCCCGACCTCGCGTTCATCAGCGTGAGCTGGGATCTCGCCGTCGTCCTCAGCACCGGCCAGGGCGCGCTGGGCGCGGGAATCGATTACGCGACCGGCATGCTGCCGCCCTACCCCTTGCCGGTCTTGTATGGCGATCAAGGCGCGATCGCGGCCGGCGATATCGACGGGGACGGCAAACCCGATCTGGTCGCGAACGGAACGCTGCCCTACGACCAGGATATGAAGTTGCTGCAGAACACCGGCGCCGGGACCTTCGGCCCCGCGTCCATTCTGTACGGGACGTTTACCGCCTCGCCGGCGGTGCTGGCGATCGCCGACCTGAACGGCGACGGCAAGCCCGACCTTGTCAGCGGGGACTACGCGCCCTGCGTCTCGCTCAACACCGGCGGCGGCGAGCTGCAGTTCTCCGGTTGCCACGACGCTGGCCTCGATGAGACGGACCCGGTGGCCCTCGCGCTCGGGGACGTGAACAAGGACGGCAAACCGGACCTGGTGGTGGTGCGCTGGGACGTGACCTGGACGCTGCTCAACCCGGGCGACGGCAACTTCGACGGCGTCCCGCCGCAGCTGAGCGACGGCGCCAGGACAAATACGCAATCGGCGGTCCTCGCGGACCTCCACAACGACGGCACGCCGGATCTGGTGATCGCGCGGCCGGGAGCTCCGGGCACGCCGGGCGGCGTCCAGGTCGCGTACGGCGCCGGCGACGGCTACTTCGTCGAGGGGCCGTTCCTCCTGGCAGGGTCCTCGCCGGTCTCCGTCGCGGTGGCCGATCTTGACGGTGATGGGCGGGCCGACATCGCGGTCGGGAACGCCGTCAACGCGACGTGCACCGGTTCGCAAGGAACGCTGGACGTCCTGTTCGCCGACGGCAAGGGCGGCTTCGGGGGCGCAGCGCGATACGGGGGCGGCGGCTACTCGACGATCGCCGCCGCCGACATCGACGGCGACGGCGACGCCGACCTGCTGGCGCTGGACGCGATCCCACAGGATGGCGGCTGGACGCATACGACGCGCGTGAACGTGTTCGTGAACGACGGCCGTGGTCGCTTCGGCGCGCCGGTGTCATTCGCCACCGCCGCCAACGCAACGGCGATGACCGTCCGCGATCTGAACGGCGACGGCCGCCTGGACATCGCCGTCGCGACCAATCGGGAAACGATCACCGTGCTACTCAACGGACCTTAGGCTTTGAGCGCGCGCCATCAAACGATCGTGCCGGCGGCGCCGGCACCGCGGCGGCGTTCGAGGCGGCGCGCCAGGCGCGCGAGCGGGTAGCCGAGCAGGAAGTAGAGCGCGGCGCAGAGCGCGCCCGGCACCAGCCAGCTTCGGTTGTCGACGGCGACGATCGTCATGCGCTTGGTCAGCTCGACGACCGTCAGGACCGAGACCAGCGAGCTGTCCTTGAGCAGCGAGAGGAAGTCGTTCGTGACGCCGGGCATCGCGATGCGCAGCGCCTGCGGCAGCACGACGTGGCGCAGGGCCGCCCGCCGCGGCAACCCGATCGCGAGCGCCGCCTCCCACTGCGCGGCCGGGATCGCCTGGATGGCGCCGCGGTAGATCTCCGCCTCGTAGGCGGCGTAGTTGAGGCCGAGGCCGATGATGGCGGCGCTCCACGGACCCAGCGCGATCACGTCGGCGAGGCCGAAGTAGAGGACGTAGAGCTGCAGCAGCACCGGCGTGCCGCGCACGATCTCGACGTAGGCGGTGGCGAACGGACGCAGGCGCGGGCTCTGCAGCCTGATCAGCGCCAGCGCGAGGCCCAGCACCGCCGCCAGCACCATCGCCGCCAGCGAGATCACCAGCGTCACCAGCGCCCCCTGCAGGAACAGCGCGAGCTGGCGCGGCGACAGCGATGCCCGTCCCGCGGGCGCGACCACCGCCGCCTCGGGCGCCACCGACAGCGCGGCCTGCCGTGGCCCGTCGATCTGCCAGCGCGCCAGCGTCTGTCGCCACGCGCCCGAGGCCAGCTCGGCGCCCAGCGCGCGATCGATCGCCCGGCGCAGATCCGCGTCGGCGGGCCGCATGGCGATCGCGTAGTTGCCCTCGGCGACGTCACCCACGACCACCAGCGTCGGGTGCCTGGCGGCGTAGCGCGCGACGATGATGTCGTCGAGCAACACGGCGTCGATGCGGCCGTGCGCCAAATCGATGAACGGCTCGTCGACGCCCTCGTAGGGGACCGCCTCGGCGCCCGCCTTCTTCGCGAGCTGCCACGACAGGCTGCTCGCCAGCGTCCCGACGCGCAGCCCCGCGATCGACGCGAGGTCGCGGATGCGCGCGTCGCCTCGTCGCGCGACAAGGCGTTCGGAGAACCGGTAGTACGGGCGCGAGAAGGCGACGCGCGCGGCGAGCGCCGGCGTCACCTCGATGCCGTTGAGCGCGATGTCGAACGTCCCGCGCTCCAGCGACGGGACCAGCGTCGACCAGTCGTTCTGGACGAAGCGCGCGCGCACGCC
>DATMZL010001425.1:0-3761 GCA_035607075.1 Polyangia bacterium | reverse complement strand
CGGCGAACCGGTCGGCCGCGTGCGCGTCCGCGCGTCGCGCTTGCACGGGACGACGATCGCCGGCGAGCTGGCGCTCCGTTCGATCGACGAGATCCCGGCGCTGGCCGTGGCCGCCGCGCTGGCCGACGGCGACACCGTGTTCGCCGATCTCGCCGAGCTGCGCGTGAAGGAATCCGATCGCATCGTCGCGATCGCGCGCGAGCTGCGCCGCGCCGGCGTCGCCGTCGAGGAACAACCTGACGGCTTCGTCGTCAGAGGGCTGGGCGGCCGTCCCGCCGCGGGCGGCCGGGTGCAGCCCGAGCACGATCACCGGATCGCAATGGCGGGCGCCGTGCTGGGCCTGTCCGCGGGCGACGAGACCGTCGTCCCGGCCGTCGATATCGCGACGTCGTTTCCGACGTTCGCCGACACGCTGCGCGCGCTCGGCGCAGCGATCTGATTCCGGACTAGCCGCCCGTGCTGGCGTCCGGGGGAAGGCAGACGTCGACCGCTTGGCACTTGGCCAGCGTCGCGAAGAAGTCGGCGATGCTGTCACACAAGGTCGCGCCGATCGCGTTCAGGCAGACGGCCAGACCATCCTGCTTGATCGTCGCGCAGGTGGCGATGGGCCACCCTTCCTCCCATTTCCCTTTCCAGATCGTGGCGCACGAATCGTAGGTCACGTAGGCGTCCGTCATGTCCGGACCGATCAAGCCGCAGGCCTTGTAGCGATCGCAGGTCGCGGTGGTCGCCTTGTCGCGGGCCGACTCGCGCGTGTCGTGCGCCGCCGTGACACCCCCGCCGCAGGCCGGCGCGCCGATCGCCGCCGCCAGCAGCGTGAGGAGTGCGGTCCGTTTCAGCGTGGTGGTCATGGTCGCTCCTCCTGTCACCCGGCTGTCACCAGCGAAGCGCCACGTTGACGCCGGTCACCGGATCGCCCCCGCGGCTTCTCACGATGGTCACGTAGGTTCCGCCGACGGCGAGCGCGGCGCCCACCCCGATGAAGACGCCCCCGACGGTGCTGCGCGTGCGGTTCTCGTCGCAGGCCGTCCCGGTGCAGCTGCCGTTGGTGGCGAGCACGGCGAACCCGACGCCGACCGCGAGCGCGCCGGCCATCGCGACCAGCACGGGGCCCATCAGCTTCGGCGGTGGGGGCGGCGGCGTGGTTTGCAGCGGCGCGACGGGCGCGGAGTTGTCCTCGATGTGCGCGCGCAGGCCGTCTGCCAGCCGCAGCATCACCGCCCGCGCTTCCGCCACGGTACAGACGTCGCAGCTCCGGGACTCGGTCGCGATGGGAAGTGCGGCTGGCGCGGCGCCTTCTGTCGTGAACAGCCGCCCGACGCTCTTGTAGCTGTTGCCCGCGACGTCCACCTTCACGCGCACGATGTAACCGACGTCGAGCAGCTGACCGACCGCCTTGAGGCACGGCGAGGCATCACAGCGCTGCAGCTCGGGATGTCCCTCGAGCTTCTTGGCGGTGTCGGCGGGATCGAGAACGTGCGCGCCGGCGCGCACCCACCCGAGCACGAACCCGTCCTGCAGCTGGATGCCGAGGGCGGGCGGGGGCGAACCCTCCAGCTGGAACTCGGGGATGGCGACGCGGATTCGCGTCGTGGCGGCGCGCGCCGTCGTCGTCGTGAGGGCGATGAGGCCCAACGCGGCGGCGGCGTATACACGCATCGTCGGCCATTGTAACAGGTCGACGCAGAGACCGCGCGGGTCAGCAGCCTTGGCAAACGGGCGCGAATCCGTGGCGCGAAAGTCCGAAGCAGAGGTGGGTATAACTCGCGTCGGGGAGCCGCGGGCAACGGGCCGCCGCGAAACATTCGGGGCGCATGACGTCGCTCTCGCACGAGAAGACAGCGCGCTGGGGGCCCGACAGGTAGTCGATCTCGACGCGGGAACGTCCGAGCGCGCCCGCGCCGATCACGCCGTCCACCTCGGGCCCTTCCGGGCGGATGTCGAAGCGCAGGCCCTGGAGGTACCCCTCGTCGTCCGCGATCACCGCCACCGGGATCGCGCCCGACAGCTCCAGGTACGCGGCGCTGTTCTGGGACTTGTCCGGCTCGCGCGGATCGCTGTCGCACTGCTGCGTGCAGACCGACGCCGGGACCGGCATCTGCATGCTCTCGAAGTGATGGACCTGAAACGACACCTGCTCCAATCGGCGTGCGCGATTGAGCTCGAGGCAGGGGCCGGGATCGGTAGCGCTGCCGGTTTCGAGATCGACCACCGCGAACCTCGGGATCGTCGACCAGGTCGCGGGGATCGGGTTGGGCCACGTCGGGATCAGCAACTGGCCCCCGGTCTCCGCCGGAAGCGGCTTCTGCTCGGCCAGCAACGCCGCCTTCAAGCGCGTCCAAGCGCTCGCGCTCAGGACCATCGGTCCCACGCCGGTGTCGAGCACCAGCGCCAGGTCGACGCCGGTCTTCATCGCCTCGGCGGCCAGCTCCTTGCAGCACGCCGTTGGGGAGATCTCGGTCAGGTCGGGCGCGAAGTCGTTCGGCGCGGCGCAGGTTCGCAAGACGATGCGCGACGGCGCCAGCACCAGCGGCCCACGCTGGCCGAGGAAGTCGGGATCGCCTTTGGCGGTTGTCTCGCCGCCGCCTGCGAGCCCGAAGCGGAGGACCGCGTAGCCTGCATCCTCGAGGAACCCGAGGTCCGCGCCCTGGTGACTGAAGAACGTCATCGACGAGCAGAGGCCCGTCGAGCCCAGGCAAGTTTCCCCGGCCGTCGGCGTGGCACCGAAACGCATCTCGACGGAAAAGCGGCGCAGGATGTCGCCGCCCAGGACCCCGCCCAGCGTCGTGCCGGCGTCATCGACTGGCTGAAGGGGCAGGCGCAACACGCTGACGCCTCGAAAACGGCCGCGAACCACGGGCTTCGTGGGATCGGTCATCGCCCCGGGCGCGTCCAGCAGGTCGAAGTTCGCCGACTGGGTGGCCGGCGTGCCCGTCACGGGCGGACCGGCGAGCAGTGTCAGGGGCGTGCCGGTGCCGACCAGCATCCGGTACGGCGGCTGCGCCGGGGCGCTCGGATCCGCGGCCATCGCAACCAGCGCGCCGTCCCCCGGCATGCCGCCGCCCACGGGCGCCCGCGTGAGGGCGATCGGAAACGAATCCAGGACCGCCGTGAAGTTGTCGCCGCAGCCGGCCGTCGCCATCGGCGCAGCGGCCGCCAGGCCGACGCCGAGCACGGCCGCGGCGCGCACCGCTATTCCTCCTTCTCGTCCTTCTCGTCCAGCTTCTTCTTCATCCGTTTCATCAACGCGTCGAACCCTTCCTTGTTGATGATCTTGTTGAACTCGGCGCGGTAGTTCTCGAGCATGCTCTGCTCGTCGGTGACGACGTCATAGACGACCCAGTGGTCGCCCCTCCACAGCAGCTTGTACTCGAGGGCGATCTTCACCTTCTTGCCGCGCGCCATCGTGTTCAGCACGCCGGTGACGGTCGCCTCGCTGTCCTGCTTCGTCTCCTTGTCGTACTTGATGTTGTAGTTCGCGTTGCCGTGCACCTGTTTGAGGTAGCTGCGTTCGACCAGCTCGCGCAGCGTGTTCACGAACTCCTCGCGTTGCTTGACCGCCAGTCCTTCCCAGTGGCGCGCCAGCGAGCGCTTCGCCAGCTCGGCGTAGTCCAGGAACGACCCGACCAGCTTGCGGACCTCGGAGCGCTGGAGCTCGGCCTCCGGCGACCAGTTCGGGCGGTTCTTCTGCAGGATCTTGTCGAGCTTCTCGTTCGACTTCTTGAGCTCGGCCATCGGGCTGGACCCGGCGGGCGGTGGGT
>DATMZL010001676.1:0-10372 GCA_035607075.1 Polyangia bacterium | reverse complement strand
GTCCCGCGCCGAGGAGGACATCTTCGGTGCGTGGCGCTCGAGCTTATCGGCAACATGACGTTTGAACGCGTGGTCATCCCAGTCGTCACGACCGCCGCCCACGACGCGCAAGTCGTCTACGCATCGACTCGCCTGGAGCTCGGCCAGCGCGGGAAACAGGAAGCGACCGGCGAGATCGCCGGTCGCCCCGAACAGCAGCACTCGCTCGATCATGCGCTCGGATGAAACGTAACCATCGGGCACTTTGTCCCATCCGTCCGCTGCGACGGCCGCTTAGGGGCCGCCATGTGTTGAGGTCCTGCTCTGCTTTGCAGAGCTCGATCCAGGCCACACTGCTACTAGGGGATTGTTTTCTGGGCGGGGAGAGCGCGATGAACGAGGGGGGGATCAAGAAGATGGGGCTGCTGGCGCTCGTCGCTCTTGGCGCAAGCGCGGCTCATAGCGTGAACGCGTTCGGCGCTGCCGAAAGAGGTAAAGCGGCCCGGCAAGAGCGCCGCCTGCAGACTGGCTGGAAGTTCCTGCTCGACGAGAAGCTCACGGACGCCGCCGCGCTCGCTTCGACCGGCGCGGGCTGGCAAGAGGTGCGGCTCCCCCACACCTGGAACGCGCAAGATGCGGCCAGCACGCACGCAACCAAACCGTACAAACGAAGCATCGGGTGGTACCGACTCGACTTCGACGACCCGCTCGGCGGAGCACGAAAGTGGCTCGAGGTCGGCGCCGCGAGCATCGTGGCGGATGTCTGGCTGAACGGCCGCAAGCTCGGCCAGCACAAGGGAGCATTCACCGCCTTCCGCTACGACGTCACCGATCGGCTCGTGCGCGGAAGGAACGTCCTCCTGGTCAAGGTCGACAACCGTAAGCCCAAGAGCAACACCGACCCGACCGCCATCATCCCGCTCGACGGCGACTTCAACATGTCGGGTGGTCTGTATCGCTACGTGTCGCTGATCTCGACGCCGGATCCGGTTCACTTCGACTTGGACGACTTCGGGAGCTCTGGTGTCTACGCGACGACGAGCGAACTGACCGGTGGTGACGCGACCGTGCGCGTCCGAGCCAAGGTCAAGAGCGACGCGCGCCGCGACGGCACGTATTCGGTACGGGTCTCGCTCGTCGATGCGGACGGCCAGGTGGCGGAGCGCGCGGACGAGAAAGTGACGCTTCCCGCCGGACGCGGTTCCGAAGTGGAGAAGGAGCTGCGCGTGCGCCGACCTCACCTCTGGCAGGGCGTGAAGGACCCCTACCTTTACGCGCTCGTCGCGGAGTTATTGGACGGCGATAAATCGATCGACCGGGTCGTTCAGGGCTTCGGCATCCGCCAGATGCGCTTCGACACCATCAAGGGATTCTTCCTGAACGGCGAGCCCATGCGGCTGAACGGCGTGGCCGTTCATCAGGACTTCCAGGGCAAGGGTTGGGCCGTCTCCCCTGACGACGTCGAACGCTCGCTGGGAATGGTCAAAGAGATCGGCGCGAACAGCATCCGTCTCGGTCACTACCCGTTCAGTCAGCAAGCGCTGGATCTCGTCGACAAGCTGGGCTTCGTCGCCTGGGCCGAGGTGCCTTTCGGGCTCGGTGTGACCGTCCAGGAGGCCGTTCACCTTGGGACCGCGAAGGCGAGCTGCCCTACCGAAGACGCCACGAAGGCGTTGCGCGAGAACGCGCGGCAGCAGCTCAAGGAAATGATCCGGCAGCAGCACAACCACCCATCGATCGCGATGTGGGCGGTCGGGAACGAGACCACGTTCATGTCCAAGGACTGCACGTCCGCGCCCCACGACAACATCACACCGGTCCTGCGTGAACTCAACGCCTTGGCCAAACGCGAAGATCCCAGCCGCGTGACGACCCTGGCGGATTTCACCGAGCAGGTGAAGCCGGCGCTCGAAGGTTCCTACATCGCCGTCGGCGGCATCACGGACATCTGGGCGATCAATCAATACTTCCTGTGGTACGGCGGCCCGGTCGCGGGGCTCGGCCAGCTCCTCGATGCGCTGCATGCGCGGTATCCGAACCAGCCAATCGGTGTCAGCGAGTATGGCGCCGGCGCCGCGCTGACCCATCACACGGACAACGTCGCGGCCGGCCCGGCCGAGAGCATGAACACGGGTGTGCGCGTGATCCATCAACCCGAGGAGTACGCCGCGTTCGTGCACGAACAGAACTACGCGATGCTGCTCAGCAAACCTTACGTCTGGGGCAGCTACGTCTGGAACATGTTCGACTTCGGCTCCGGCATCCGGAACGAAGGGGATCTGCGAGGCGTGAACACCAAGGGGTTGGTGACCTTCGATCGAAAGATCCGGAAGGACCCCTTCTTCTTCTACAAGGCAAACTGGAGCCGCGAGCCCACGACCTACATCGTGGGACGGCGCCACGACAAGCGCGCCTATCCGACCGCAGACGTCAAGGTGTACACCAACGCCGACTCCGTTCAGCTCACGGTGAATGGACAATCGATCGGCACGATTTCGCGCAAAGAGTGCGTGCTCAACACGTGCGTGTTCAAGGGAGTCAAGCTCACGCGAGGAAAGAACAGCGTCGTCGCGGTCGGCGACCATGCCGGCAAGCGGGTGACGGACGCCGTCGCGTGGACGCGACCAACCGATGGCATCAACATCGCAGCCGGGCAGCCCGCCGCTGGGCTGAAGTCCTCCGAGGGTGATCTGTTCGGGTCCGACAACTATTTCGTCGGCGGCGCCGGAAACTGGCTCGTCGAGAAAGGGCCCCGGGGCGTCACCGATCCGACTGTCGTCAGCGGCACCGACGACCCACAGCTTTACGACAACTTTCGCCACGGCACCTTCAGCTACTTCGTGCCACTGCCGGATGGTTCGTATTCCGTCACCCTCGGTTTCCTCGAGCCGACAAAAACCACGGATGTCGGCAATCGGCTGTTCGACGTCGTCGCCAACGGCGATACCAAAATCGCGCAGCTCGACGTGCTCAAAGCGGCGGGCGCATATCGACGGGCGCTCACGCGCACGTTCACGGCAACGGCCGCGGGCGGCGTACTGCGACTCGATTTTCGGCCGCTCCGCGGTGAAGCGGTCGTCTCGAACATCATGATCAAGCGCCGGAACGGTCCGACCACCGCCGCTGCCCATGTTGAGCAATAGGAACGTCGCGCGCGACGTCTCCTTGGAGAAACGGCAATTCACGATGACGTCCGCGGAACCGACCGCCGCGACAGATTTCGTGTACGTCGGGAACGCCGGCAGCCAGGACATCGGCATCTACCACCTCGAGCCGAACGGTGACCTCCGCGCAATCGCGATCTTCCCGGTCGGAGCGGGGACGACACGCGGCGGCTCGCTCCCGCTGGCAGTCGACGCGGAGAGGCGTCTGTTGTTCGCAGCGCTGCGTACGCCGCCATATTCCGTCGCGACGTTCGCGATCGAAGAGACCACCGGCACCCTGCGGCACCTCGGGGACGGCGCTTTGCCGGCATCGATGGCCTACCTCGCCGTCGATGAGACAGGGCGGTTTCTTCTCAGCGCGTCCTACGACGCGAGCGAAGTCGTGGTCAGCCCGATCGGAACGGATGGCGTGGTCCATCGTACGAGCCAGGTCGTTCCAACCCAGCCGCGTGCGCACTGTATCGTCCTCGATCGCTCGAACCGGCACGCGCTGGCGACGAGCCTGGGAGGCGATGCCGTCCACCAGATGCGCTTCGATGCCGAGACAGGCACGCTGTCCCCGAACGATCCGCCCACCGCGAGCGTGACCGACAAGGCCGGGCCGCGGCACCTCGTGTTTTCCCCGAGCGGCCGCTTCGTCCATCTGGTGAACGAGCTCGACGGCTCGATCCACGTGTACCCATACGATTCGGCCAGCGGGCTATTGAAGCCAGCGACACAGGTGATGACCGTTCTGCCCCCGGGATTCTCGGGGACGCCTTGGGCGGCGGATATACACCTCACGCCCGACGGCCGTTTTCTTTATGCGTCCGAACGCACGTCGAGCACTCTGGCCGGATTTCGCGTCGACGAGACGATCGGGATACTGACGCCGCTCGGGTCTGTTGCGACCGCGACGCAACCGCGGGCTTTCGCGATATCACCGTCTGGGCGGCACCTCCTTTCGGCCGGCGAGGCGTCCAACCGGATCGCGGTTCATTCCATCGACCACGCCAGTGGGAGGCTTTCCCTGTTGCGGGACTACGCCGCCGGCGATCAACCGACCTGGATCGAAATCGTGGAGCGGAGCGGGAATCAATACCCGCGCGGATTCCTATGACGGTTTCGAAGACGGGTTCGACGACGGCCTCGAACCCGAGCGCTCGCTATGTGACGCTGATCGCCGCAAGTGCGGCTCTGGGTGGTTTTGTGTTCGGGTTCGACACGTCGACGATGAACGCCGCCCTGAATGGCGTGCGGGCGACTCTCGATCTCGGAACCGGCGCAATGGGATTCGTCGCTGCGATCTCCCTGATCGGCTGTGCGATCGGCGCCTGGTTCGCAGGCCCACTGTCCTCGAAGCTCGGTCGAACACGAGTCATGTCGATCGCCGGCGGAGCAATGCTCGCGGGCTCCGTCGGAGCCGCCCTCAGCGGGTTCCTCGTCCTGATGGGCCTATCGCGGCTGACAATCGGGCTTGGTATCGGTGCCGCCAGCGCGGTAATTCCGGCATACATCGCGGAGATTGCACCGCCCGGGATCCGGGGTCGGCTCGGATCCTTGTGGCAGTTCGCGCTCATCGTCGGCCAGGTCTTGGGATTGCTCGCCGACTACGGAGTGACGCGCTGGGCAGGCGGCGAGGACAGCCCGATGCCGTGGGGCGGAGCGGCCTGGCGATGGATGTTCGGCCTGGTCGCGGCGCTCGCCGCCACGTACGTGCTGGTCGCCCGAGTACTTCCCGCGTCCCCTGTCGACCTCGTGAGGCGGCGTCGCGTCGGAGACGCGGAGGCGCTGCTGGCCCGGATCGTCGGCTCCGCTGCCACCGACGAAGTTCGAGCGATCGAACGCATGCAGGCCGGCAAGCAGGCCGGCGGTGTGAAAGACCTGCGCGGCGAGCGCCTGGGGTTGCGGCCGATCGTCTGGACCGGGATCCTCCTGGCCGCGTTTCAACAGCTCGTCGGTATCAATGTCGTCAAGACCTACTCGAACACCCTTTGGAGCAGGGTGGGGTTTTCGACCGATGCGACCTTCATCCTCAGCATCGTGACGGTGCTGATTAGCCTGATCGCCACCATCGTGGCGATCGCGCTCGTCGACCGGGTAGGCCGACGCGTCCTCCTGATCGTGGGTGGTGTGGTCATGGCCCTCTCGCTGGGGACGTTGGCAGCTGCTTTCACCACCGCGACAGGCCGGGGTGACGACTTGGTCCTGGGCCCGGGTGCCAGCGTCGCGGCTCTCGTGGCCATGAACCTTTTCGCGATCTCCTTCGGTGCTAGCTGGGGACCCGTCACGTGGGTGATGCTGAGTGAGCTTTACGACAGCAACTTGCGGACTCCGGCCGTGGCCGTTAGCACGGCGGCGAACTGGCTCACGAACTGGGCGATCACTCGAACCTTCCCGCTGCTGGCCGGGGTCGGTCTCGGGTTCGCGTATTCGCTGTACGCCGGCTTCGCCGCTCTGGCCCTTCTGTTCGCCGTGAAGAAGCTGCCCGAGACGAAGGGACGCACGCTCTCCTGAGCCGTAGGAAGGTATGTCGTCCGTCGCCGGCACCTGGTCGCATGTGAGGGCTGCCGGCTCGCGCGCCCGCCGTGGGGTCGCCGCCGATATGGCGCGGCTCTTACAAGCGACCGCCGCGGCGACGGCCGCGTGGGTGATTGCCAAGCACGTCGTCCACCATCATGAACCGTTCTTCGCGCCGATCGCCGCGGCGATCGCGCTCAACACGTCGATCGGACAAAGGGGCCTGAACGCGGTCCGAATGATCCTCGGGGTCTTCGTCGGAATCGCCGTGGGCGAAGGCGCGATCTGGATACTGGGTGGAGGCTACGGAACGCTGACGCTCGCGACCTTCGTCGCCATGGCGGTGGCGCGCGCACTCGGTGGCGCCCGGATCGTCATCGCGCAGGCGGCAGCAAGCGCAATCCTGACGGTCGCCGTGACGACGCCCGAGGCAGGTCTCAATCGGATGGCTGACGCTCTCATCGGCGGCGGCGTGGCGTTGCTGTTCAGCCAAGTGCTGTTCTCCCCGGAGCCGATCGCGTTCCTCCGCCGTGGAGAAGCCGCGGCGCTCGAAGAAATGAAGGAAGCGATGCACATGACCGTTCGCGCGCTCGAGCGCGACGACCCGGCGAGCGCCGAGCAAGCGGCCCGGAAGCTGCGCGATCTTCGCGATCAACTTTCCGATCTGGGCCACCTCCGGCACCAAAGCACGGCCGTCGCGCGCCACTCACTCTTATGGAGGTCACATCTGAGGCCGCTCGCGGGCGAGGCCGATAGAGTTGCCTACCTCGATCTACTCGGCAGCAGCTGTTTGGTCCTCACGCGCATCGGGATGGCGCTCGATCACGCCGACCGCGGGCTCGTGGCGCCCAGCGTCCGTGATCTTGCCGCGACCCTGGCGGAGCTCGCTACCGATCCGGGCGATCGCGAGACCCGCCAGCGGGCCGGCACCCGCGCGCTCGCCGTCGCCCGTGGGCTGGGTAGCGAGGGTGAGCCCGCCAGGCTTCTCACCGCCGCTCGCACGGGCGTCTGGATGGTAGCGTTCGACATCATGACCTTCACGGGCGTCCTCCCCGACGCCGCAAGCCGCGAGCGGCGGTGAAGGCAGGCAGACAACGTGACGATCATGCTCGTCGGTGACGACGTCCTGTTTCCATCGTTCATGCCCGCGATGCGCCCTACCTGGGGATGGCCTACGCGCGCATGTCCGAGGACGAGATCGAAAAGGAGGAGCATCGGTATCGACAGAGCCTGGTCCCTCGGATCGCGGAGGTCATCGCCCGGGTGGTACGTGCGCAGAAGACAGATCCGGCCGACGTGCCGACGTTCAAGATAGTTGTTCGGTATGGCGACCCGCGGCAGCGCGGATCAATCACGCTTGCGACCAAAAGGCTCGGCATTCCTCCTGCGGTCCATTAAGTTGTCGGGCGCCGATGCCGCTCGCCGCTGTGCTGCTCCTCTTCGCGATCGCGGCACTGGTGGTGGCGCTGCTGCCCGCGCGTGCTCGGACCGGTGTGGCGGCGCTCGCCGGTGCGTCCGCGCTCGCGGGTCTGATCGCGTTGGCGATCCGTTTCCCTGAGGTTCGAGACGGGGGCGTCGCCGTTCAACGAATCGCCTGGGTCCCGTCGATGGGCCTCGATCTCGTGCTCCGGCTGGACGGCCTCACCTGGATGTTCGGGGTGCTCGTCACTGGGATCGGCGCGCTCGTCGTCCTGTACGCGCGCTACTACCTCTCTCCCGCAGATCCCGTCCCGCGGTTCTACGCTTTCCTGCTCGGCTTCATCGCGGCGATGCTGGGAACCGTCTTTTCGGGCAACCTGCTGCAGCTCGCGTTCTTTTGGGAACTGACCTCGCTCCTCTCGTTCTTGCTGATCGGCTACTGGACGCAGAGCCGGGGTGCGCGGCGAGGAGCGCGCATGGCCTTGACCGTCACCGGCATGGGTGGGCTGTGCCTGCTCGCGGGCGTCATCGTCCTCGGGCACATCGCCGGGAGCTACGATCTCGCTCGCGTTCTCGCGAGCGCCGATCGGGTGAAGGAACACGGCCTCTACCCGCTCGCGCTGTGCTTGATCTTGCTGGGCGCGTTCACCAAAAGCGCCCAGGTTCCGCTGCATTTCTGGCTGCCGAACGCGATGGCGGCACCGACGCCGGTCTCGGCATACCTGCACTCCGCGACGATGGTGAAACTGGGGATCTTCCTGCTCGCCCGCCTGTGGCCGGCCTTGTCCGGCACGGAGCTTTGGTTCTGGCTGGTCGGGTCGGCGGGCCTCGCCACTCTGCTGTGGGGCGCATGGGTGGCGCTGTTCCGGAACGACCTCAAGGCGGTGCTCGCATACTCCACGATCTCGCACCTCGGGCTCATCGTCCTGCTCCTCGGCCTCAACAGCCCACTCGCAGCGGTGGCGGCGGTGTTCCACCTCATGAACCACGCCACGTTCAAAGCGTCGCTGTTCATGGCGGTGGGTATCATCGATCATGAGACCGGAACGCGAGACCTGCGACGGCTCTCCGGGCTCTTTCGCCTGATGCCTTTCACCGGCACGCTGGCGTTGGTCGCGACGGCCGCAATGGCCGGTGTCCCGTTGCTCAATGGTTTCCTTTCGAAGGAGATGTTTTTCGCGGAAGCCGTCTTCGTCGACGCCGTGCCGGCGATCAAGTGGGGGCTCGCTGTCGCCGCGACCCTGGCGGGGATGGGCAGCGTGGCGTACTCGCTCCGCTTCGGGCTGGGAGTGTTCTTCGGACCGGCGGCGGCGCGGGACACACCGCGCGTCCCGGAAGAGCCGCCCCGGTGGATGCGCGTGCCGGTCGACGTGCTGGTGCTTGCATGCCTCGTGGTCGGCATCGCCCCGGCTCCATCGATAGGCCCGTTGCTCGCCGCCGCCGCGCGGCCGGTGGTGGGCGGTCCGCTGCCTGCTTACAGCCTCAAGCTCTGGCACGGCTTCACGGCCCCGTTCTTGATGAGCGTGCTCGCCATGGTGGGCGGCACGGCGCTCTACCTCGCGCATCGGCGCTTCGGCGACCGGCTGGCCAAGGTGGGCCGGCGGGCGATGTCTCGAATCGAGGGCGACGTGCTTTACACGTCCGGCCTGGCGTGGTTGTCCGCGTTCAGCGATCGAATTCGCCGCGGCTTGATGACCGCCGGGCTGCAGCGGCAGATGGCAGCTGTCGTTCTCGTCGCGGTCTTTGTCAGCGCGCTGACCCTCCGACGGGGGGTCGGCACGGGCGATCGCCCCCACATGCCGCTCTCACCGATCTTCATCGGCCTCTGGGGAGTCGGCATGATTGGCTCGGTCGGCGCCGCCTGGCAGGCGAAGTTCCATCGCTTGGCGGCGCTCATGCTCGCGGGCGTCACCGGCGCCGTCACGAGCGTCACCTTCATCTGGTTCTCGGCGCCCGACTTGGCGCTCACGCAGCTCACCGTCGAAGTGATGACCACGCTGCTCATCCTCGTCGCCCTGCGCTGGCTCCCTGCCCGCGAGCCCTCGCGTGGAGTTTATAACCAGCGTACGAAGCGAGCGGCATTCCGGCGGCGCGGTCGCGATCTCGTGATCGCGCTCGCGGCGGGCGGCGGCACGGCGGTCCTCGCCTACGCGGTGATGACGCGCGACCTTCCCGAACGGACGTCGTTCTTCCTCGAGCAGGCGCTTTCCGGCGGCGGCGGGCGAAACGTCGTCAACGTGATGCTGGTGGACTTCCGTGGCTTCGACACTTTCGGCGAAGGCGTGGTGCTGTCGCTCGTCGCCCTGACCGTGTACGCGCTGCTGAGGCGGTTCCGCCCCGCGCCTGAGGTGCTAATGCTTCCGCCTCAACAGCACGCCGTCCGTGACCGCAACGGTACCGATCTCGTCAGCCCCAGATCAGCGCGAGGAGGCGAGCTGGTGTACCTCCTCATCCCTCGAACGCTCGCGCCCTTCTTCCTCGCGAGCGCCGGCGTGGCAGCGACGTTCTTCTTCCTTCGGGGCCACAACGCGCCGGGCGGCGGTTTCGTGGCCGGTTTGGTGATGGCGATCGGGCTTCTTCTCCAGTACATCGCCTTCGGGACGGATTGGGTCGAGGATCGCGTCCGGCTCGCGCCGCGCGCGCTGATCGGAGCCGGCCTGCTGCTGGTCCTTGGAACCAGCGCAGGAGCGTTGGCGGTCGGTTATCCGCTGCTCACGTCCCACACTTTCCACTTCAAGGTCCCGCTCGTCGGCGAGGTTCACCTGGGCAGCGCGATGTTCTTCGACCTCGGCGTCTTCTGCGAGGTGCTCGGCTCCACGCTGCTCATCATCACCTCGCTCGCGCACCAGTCGATCCGCGCGCACCGGATCAAAGGAGAAGGGTGATGGAGGTCGTGCTCGCGGTCGCGATCGGCGTCTTGACGGCCTCGGGCGTCTGGCTGGTGCTGCGGCCGCGTGCCTTCCAGTTGGTGATCGGCCTGTCGCTGCTGGCTTACGCCGTGAATCTCTTCGTGTTCAGCATCGGCGGTCTGGCGATCGACAAGGAGCCGATCCTCGTCGATGGGGTGACACCCAACCTGACCAACTACGCCGACCCCGTGCCGCAAGCTCTCGTGCTCACCGCGATCGTGATCGGCTTCGCGATGACCGCGCTGCTCCTGGTCGTCATGCTCGCCTCGCGCGGAACGACCGGCACCGACCACGTCGATGGGACCGAGGCATGAGCGGGATCGTTCAGGCCGCCATGCCAAATCTGATCGTGGTGCCGGTTCTGCTCCCGATGCTGTGCGCCGGCGTGATGATCTTGCTTGG
>DATMZL010001195.1:0-2645 GCA_035607075.1 Polyangia bacterium | reverse complement strand
AAGGACTCCGCCAAGTGGTACCGCGACGTGATCGCCTCCAACGGCCGCAACGTGCTCGCGACCGCCGCCCCCGAGACGCGTCTGTACTGATCACGATGAAGCGGTTCGCCTGGGCGCTCGTGCCCATCGTTGCGTCGGTCTGGGTCTGCGTTCAGGGAAGCGCGCGGGCCGCCGACGTGCAGGCGGTCGCGCTGCCGCATTGTCGGAACGCTGGGCGCCGGGACAGATCTCGAGGTGCAGTCGGGAAGCTCCGAGCTGGCGGGCGTGAAGCTCGACGATGTCGAACCGGCCAAACGCGCGAACTTCCTGGTCCCCCGCGCCGAGCTGGAACCTTGCAGGGCCGTCCCGACACGCTGACCGAGATCGGCGTCGCCGTCGCCGGGAATTAACTGCGCCAGTGAGCCTCTTCCGCGCGCCCGGTGACACTTCAGGCCGATGAAAATGCTCCATACGATCGCGACCTTGGGATTGGTGGGCGCCCTGACGGCTGCCGACGCGCGCGCTGCCGGTACGGTGCCGGTTCCTCCGCAAGCCGCCGTCGCGCCGCGACCCGCTGGTCCGGCCCGGCCGGGCGGGCCGCCGCAGCCGCTCGCGCTGCCGGGACCGGCCGGGTGCACCCTGCGCGGCGCGAAGTCGTACGCCGGCGTGACGCTGGAGATCGCGCCGGGCGTTCCCTACGCGCACGTCGCCCAGTACGGATCGCTCGAGGTGACGCTGCCGATCGGCCGCGACGTGCCCGCCGCTGGCGTGTCCGTGGCGGCCGGCAACGTCAAGCTGAAGGGGCTCGGGTCGCCGGCGAACCTGGCGCTTTATCCGGCGCGGCCGTTCGTCGTCGGCGAGGTGCTGGTGCCCGGTCCACACAGCCGCCTCCGCTGGGGCGAGGTCGCCGCCGGTCGCGTCGCGGTCGAGGTCGAGATGACGAAGGAGATCCGGACGGAATTTCGCGACGTGAAGGGACCGCTGCGCGCGTCGCGCGCGTGCGGCGATCTGCGCCTGACCGCGCTCGCCAGCTTCGACAGCTACGACGCGTTCGGGGGGCGCGGCGTCGATCAGGCGGCGGGTTTGCGCGCGTCGGCGCCGGTGCCGATCGCGGCGCAGCCGAACGGACCGCCGCTGGCGAAGCTGGTCGTGAACCGCAAGGGCTCGCCCAACGAGGTGACGGTCATCGACGAGGACAAGGCGGGATGGTCGCGCATCGCGCGGCCCGCCACCGGCGATCTGCTGGTCGTCGGCTGGGTGAAGCAGAAGCAGCTGGGCAAAGCGCCCGCGCGCGACACGACGGTCGCAGCCTTCGGGGCGGGCGGGTTCAAGCCCGCCGTCGCGAGCGCTGGCGCCGTCGACCCGGATCGGGTGTTTGCGTGCTCCGCGGAGATCCCGCTGGTGGCGGAGGTCGGGTCGCAGCGGCGGGTTGTCGGAAGCATCGGGGGCGGCACGCACCTGCGCACGACGGCGGCGGACGCGGAGTTCGTTGCGGTGCAGTTCCCGGACGGCGCGGCGGCGGCCGTGACGCCCCTCAAGGGCGTCCGCTTGCTGGTGCGGCGCGCCGACGTCGCCGGATGTCCCGGCTTCACGATTGCGCCGTGACGAACCGAGCTTGCAATTCTTCTGTGCGTTTGTTTACGCTTGGCGGCGTGGTACAGGCCGGGCGTTCTGGAAGGCGAAATCGGGGTTTTGGACGTGTTTTGTGGCCGTTTATCGTCGGGACAGTCGCCGCCGCGGGATGTGGTGTAAAGACTGTTTACTTGCACGATGGAAAGCAGAGGCTGGCGAGCATCGCCGTCGTCGTCTGGTCGTCGCCCGATCCGCCGGCCGACGCCCCGTCGATCGCGCTGGCCAAGATCGACGACAAGAAGTTGGATTCGAACGCCGCCGCCATGAACCGGCTCGAGATCATGCCCGGCATGCACGACTTCATGGTGAAGGCGAGCTATCCGGATGCGAGCGGCGCCGGCGCACACAAGCCGCCCGCCAAGGCCATCAAGAGCGAGGGCCACGCGAAGTTCGCGGTGAAGGGCGTCTCGCTGTCGCCGGGCGCGTGCTACGTGGTCGCGTCGGATCTGCTGGGCGACGAATGGACCGAACCTGTCGTGCGCGATGCGCGCCCGACCGATCCCGGCTTCAAGTTCTGTCGCAAGCGCTAGGCGCGCGTTCGCGCGGCGTACCTCGCGCTCGTTCTGCGGGCGAAAACCTGGCACCATTGCGGCTGGAGGACAGGCCGTGAAGCGTTTGCTGGTGCTGGTCGCGATCGTCGGAAGCGCGTGTTCGCGGCATCCTCTGAAGGAAGACGGCGGCGCTCCCGGCGGTGGCGGCGCAGGCGGGATCACGGGCGTAGCCGGCGCCGGGAACGCTGGAACGGGCACGGGCGCCCGGGGCGGTGCCGGTGGGAGCGCGCTGGGCGGCGGGATCGGCGGCGCGAGTGGGAGCGCCGGTTCGGGTGGGATCGGCGGCACGGGCGGCGGCGGCGGCGTTACCGGCGGGAGCACGGGTGCGGCAGGCAGCGGCGGGATCGGCGGCGCGCCGAACGGCGGTGCGGGCGGGCGCGGCGGTGCAGCGGCAACTGCCGGCACGGGCGGCGCGGCGAACGTCGGCGGTACGGGCGGCGCGGCGAACGTCGGCGGTACGGGCGGCGGAACGAACGTCGGCGG
>DATMZL010001657.1:0-2751 GCA_035607075.1 Polyangia bacterium | reverse complement strand
CCCGCGTGTTACGCGGGCGGCCGATGGGAGGGCCACAGCGCGGAACGCCAGCTCGACTTTCTCTGCCGGGTGCACGGCCTGGAGCGACTCGTGCTGATCGCCCATCAAGGCTGCGCGTTTTACGGCGAGTGGCTGAAGGTGCCGCAGGAGGAGCTCGAGCAGCGGCAGATGGAAGATGTCGTCAAGGCAGTCGCCCGGATCCGCGAGGCGCAGCCGAAGCTGGCCATCGAGTCGTACTTCCTGCGGCGTACGGACGCGCAGATGTGGTTCGACCCGATCGAGACCTGACCGGCCCAGCCATCGCGGCAGCGGAGGGTTATACTTTCCGCATGGCAAAGTTTCGCGGAACGGTTCGTCGGAGCGATCTCGAGGGCGGGCACTGGCAGCTGGAGGCGGAGGACGGCACGACGTACGTGCTGGAGGGGGCGACGGGCGGCATCGAGTCCGACGGCGCGCGCGTCGAAATCGACGGCGCCGTCGACGACGAGGCGATGGGGATCGCGATGACGGGGCCGATCCTGAAGGTCAAGGGCGGCAAGCGCGTTTAGCGCGCGCCGGCGATCGCCGGGCGTCACTCGGCGATCGTCATCCCGGCGACGACGACAGCGATCTGGATCGCCAGCGAGATCCCGTTCAGCAATCCCGGCAGCAGGCGCTCACCGCGCGGCGCCGCGAACGCCAGTCCGAAGCCGACCACGTGCGCCACCATCGCGATCAGGATCGCGACGCCGGCACCCAGCACGGCGCCACCGGGAGCGATCCGATCGTTTGCGTGCGCGATGAGCCCGCCCGAAAGGACCACCCAGGTCGTACCCCAGTAGCCGATGAACCCCACTGCGGCGAGCAGGTACGACGCCCGGCCGCGCCATTTCCGCTGCTGTCCGGACCCGTCGCCGGCGACGTCGGCGTCGGGCGGCGCGTAGGGATTGGGGGTCGTCAGCGAATGACCTCGAGCCGGACCTGGACCACGCCGGCGCGGAGCATGTCGAGCTGGCGCGCGGCCTCCTCCGATACGTCGACGATCCGGCCGTGCGTGCAGCCGCAGCGATCGTTGACGCGCACGACGACCGACGCGCCGCCCGGACGCGTGACGCGAATGCGCGTGCCGAGCGGCAGCGTCTTGTGCGCGGCGGTCATTAGCTTCGGGTCGTAGCGCTCGCCCGAGGCGGTGCGGCGGCCCACGAACTCCTTGCCGTAGTAGCTGGCGCGGCCCTTCTGAACGTGACCGACGGCGGGCGCGCCACGCCGCGCGCTGGCCTCGCTCGCGCAGCCGAGCGCGACGCTTATCCCGGCGACGGCCGCGACCGCGATCAGCGCGGCGGTGCGGCGCGCGGCGAGGCCCCGGGCGTGTGTCTCAGCGTGCACGTTCACGGCCTGCGCCCCCGGGCGCGTTGGGCGGACCGTCGTCGAGCATTGCCTCCGGCTCGCCCGCCGCTGCCGCGGCCTTTTCGCTCCGGCTCTCGATGACGCCGATGCCGTACTTCTCGAGCTTGTAGTAGAGCGCGCTGGTCTTGATCCCCAGCAGCCGCGCCGTCTCCGTCTTGACGCCGCCGCTCTTGTCGTAGGCGCGCTGGATCAGCTGGCGCTCGAGCTCTTCGAGGGTCTCGGGCAGCGACATCTCGCTGGCCGGCAGCGCGAGCGCATTGTCGGGCAGGCCGCCGCGCACGCTCGCCGGCAGCGCACCGACGTCGATGATCTCGCCCTCGGCGAACACCAGCGCTTGCTCGATGACGTTCTCCAGCTCGCGCACGTTTCCCGGCCAGCCATAGGTGCACAGCCGCGCCAGCGCGCCGTCGCTCAGGCCTTTGACGGCCGGGTTCGTGCGCGGCGCCAGCTTGGTGATGAAGTGCGCGGCCAGCCGCGGGACGTCGTCCTTGCGCTCGCGCAACGCGGGCACCGTGCAGGGAACCACGTGCAGACGGTAGAACAGATCCTCGCGGAACCGCCCCGCCGCGACTTCGGCCTGGATGTCTCGGTGCGTGGCCGACAGGACACGCACGTCGACCTTGATCGTCTCCTCGCCGCCGACGCGTTCGAACTCCTTTTCCTGCAGCACGCGCAGCAGCTTCAGCTGCAGGTTCGGCGTGACGTCGCCGATCTCGTCGAGGAACAGCGTGCCCTTATCGGCCAGCTCGAAGCGCCCGAGCTTGCGCTTCACCGCGCCCGTGAACGCGCCCTTCTCGTGGCCAAACAGCTCGGATTCCAGCAGCGTCTCCGTCAGCGCGCCGCAGTTGACCTTGACGAACGGCCCCTGCGCGCGCTTCGACCGCGCGTGGATCGCGCGCGCGACCAACTCCTTGCCCGTCCCCGATTCGCCGAAGATGTAGACCGACGCGTCGGTCGGGGCGACCTTCTCGATGGTCGCGAACACCGAGCGCATCGCCGTTGTCTCGCCGACGATCTCGTCGAAGCGGTACTGCGCCGCCGCGTCAGCGCGCAGCGCGGCGCTTTCGGCCTCGGCGCGTTCGCGCGCGCGCCGTTCGTTGCGCAGCTCGAGGGCGCGCGCGACCTTCAGGCGCACCACCTCGGGCGCGAACGGCTTCTGCAGAAAGTCGAACGCGCCGAGGCGCATCGCTTCGACCGCCGTCTCGACGGTGCCGAAGGCGGTCACGATCATGACGGGGCAGTCGGGATCGCGTTCACGCACGGCCTTCACGACATCCAGCCCGCCCACGCCGTCCATCTTGAGATCGGTGATGACGAATTCGACCGGCGGGCGGCCGGGCGCCGCCGAAACGTGTGTCAGTCCTT
>DATMZL010001305.1:0-7892 GCA_035607075.1 Polyangia bacterium | reverse complement strand
CCGGCGTCCACTGCAGGCGGGGTCGTGGACGTCGGCTCGCTGCCGGGCATCGGTAGCGTCGAGGTCGGCTCGCTGGCGGGCGGTTCGGTCAGCGTCGCCGGTCCGCCGCCATTGCCCGGACCCGTGCAGCTGCCCGCGCCGATCGCGCACGCGAGTGACACGCAGGCGATCAAGCGACGCTTCATGACCGCCTAGAAATAGTAACGAGCGGCGACGTTCCCCGTGAAGATGTCCCAGGGACTGTTCTGCACGGTCGTCGACACGCCGTACGTGGTGTCGCTGTTGGTCAGGCCCGCGGCCGACGCGCTGTACTTGCGATATTCGAAGCGAAACCCGACGGTCGCGCTCAGCGCCAGCTGGGGAAGTCCAATGAACCCGAAGAAGACCTCGAATCCGCCGCGCGCGCCGGCCTCGACGCGCGTTCCGCTCAGATCGGCCCCGGGGTTCCCCGGGAACGTCGAGACGCCACGCGACGTCTGGCCGTGCGCGATCGCGAAGTAAGGAATCGCCTGGAAGCTGATGTGGCGGTACGTCGCCAGCGCGAGCGGCACGCCGCCCTGTACGAGCAGACCAACGGCCTTGTCCTTGTCCGACGTCGTACCGTTCGTGTCGATCGAGCCGCCTGACCAGGCGAAGCCGATCGCGACATCGATGCCGATCAGCGGGCTGGCCCAGTACCGCACGCCGATCGCGGGAACGGTGCTGTCGACGAGCTGGGCCATCGACGAGCTCGTGGTCTGGTCCAGCCCGAGCGGCACCTGGCTGAGGCCGGAGTAACCGATCGCCCACGGGCGCGCCTCGGTGTCGAGATCGCTGGGCGCTGACGCCTCCGACGCGACGACCGCGGCGACGGGCGGCGCCGCGGGCGACGCCGGTTCCGCCGCGGGCGGCGGCGGTGCAAGCGGCGCGGTTGGCGGCGTCGGTGCTGCCTGCGGCGTCGGCGCTGGAGGCGGCGTCGGCGCTGCCGGTGCGGTTGGCGGCGCGCCCGCCGGCGCGGTCGCAGCGGGCGCGGCCGGTGCCGGCACCTGCGCGCGCGAGACCGATGACCACGCGATCGTTGCGATGACGCTCAGCGCGCCGACGAGAAGGCGGGCCGTCCTGCAGGTCGTCGGTCGGGACATGGCTCTCTCCTTCGAGGGTGGGCTTCAGCGAGCGAGCCGAATGTAACGTGGCGCTGGGGCGCGAGCAAAAGTGCGCTTACTCGGACTTTGGGACGTCGCCGACGTGGATCCCGCACTCCTTGTTTTCGGGATCCTCCCACCACCAGCGGCCGGCGCGCGGGTGCTCGCCGGGCTTCACGGCGCGCGTGCAGGGCGCGCAGCCGATCGACGGGTAGCCACGATCGTGCAGCGGATGGATCGGGACGCGGTGTTCGTTGGCGTAGGCGCGGACCTCCGCCGTCGACCAGCGCACGATCGGGTTCAGTTTGACGATGCCGCCGTGGTTGCCGTCGATCTCGATCGCGGGCGTGTCGGCGCGCGTGACCGACTGCTCGTTGCGCAGGCCCGTCGCCCACGCCTCCAGCCCCGCCAGCGCGCGGCCCAGCGGTTCGACCTTGCGGATGCCGCAACACTCGTGACGGTTGTCGAGCGAGTCGCGAAAGCTGTAGAGGCCCTTGAGCTGGATCAGCTTCTCGACCGGCTCGCGCTGCGGAAAGACCCATTCGATCTCCACGCCGTACTTCATGCGCACGCGCTCGGCGGTCATGTACGTCTCATCGGGGAGGCGTCCCGTGTCGAGCGAGAACACGCGGACGCCGTCCGTCGCGGCGGCGCGCGCGGCCTTGCTCGCGAGATCGATCACGACGCAGTCTTCGATCGAGAAGCTGGACGAGATCGCCAGCTTCCGTCCGAAGCGCGTGATGCCCCAGGCGATGACGTCGGCGGCGGATGCGTTTGAGAGGCGGTGGAGGTCGTCGTCGATAAGCGAGGATTGCGCGGGCATCGCGGGCAGCAGCATAGCGGAACCTCGATGGGTGGCTGCTATTCTTTACTTAAATACTATGAAATGGTCCGGCGCTGTCGCTTGACCGGTCCGGAAGAGGCCGCTATAGTCGTCGCAAATTCGGCCGAAAAAGGCCAATATTTCGTAAAATTGACAATCCAGACCTAAACAGTAAACAATGCAGTTATATCCACTGTTTCTGAAGCTCGCCGGCCGCAAGGTCCTGGTCGTCGGCGGCGGCCCGGTGGCGACGGCCAAGGTAGCCGCGCTTCGCGAGGCGAGCGCCGAGATCACAGTGGTTTCGCCGGCCGTCGAGCCGGCGCTGGCTGATCTGGCCGCGGCCGGGAAGATCGCCCTCGCGCGTCGTTCGTTCGAGGCGGCTGACCTCGGCGACGCGTGGTTGGTGGTGGCGGCGGCAACCCCGAACGTCAACCGCGAGGTGGCGGCGGCGGCGGAGTCCCGGCGCCTGTTCGTGCTCGCTGTCGACGACCCGTCGGCGGCGAGTGCGTTCGGCGCGGGGACTCTTCGGCGCGGCGGGGTGACCGTCGCGGTCTCGACCGACGGACGCGCGCCCGCGCTGGCCGGGCTGCTGCGCGAGGGCCTGGAGGCGGTGCTCCCTGAAGATCTCGAGGCGTGGACGGCGGAGGCGGAGGCGCAGCGGGCGCGATGGCGCGCGGGCGGCGTGCCGATGACGGAGCGGCGTCCGTTGCTGCTCGACGCGCTCAACGCGATCTACGACGGCAAGAAAAACGGTAAGGTCGCGCCGTGAGCGAACGCAGCGGCCACGTGGTGATCGTCGGCGCCGGTCCCGGCAGCGCCGATCTGATCACCGTGCGCGGCGCGCGCCGGCTGGCGCAGGCCGACCTCGTCCTCTACGACGCGCTCGCGTCGGAGGAGCTGCGCGCGCTGGCGCCGGCGGCGCGCTGGTTCTTCGTCGGCAAGCGCGCGTGCCGGCAGTCCATCTCGCAGGACGTGCTGAATCGGCTGCTCATCAAATACGCGCGGCGCGGGTTGCACGTCGTGCGGTTGAAGTGCGGCGATCCGTACGTGTTCGGGCGCGGTGGCGAGGAGGCGCTCGCGCTCGCGCGCGCCGGCGTCCCATTCGAGGTCGTACCCGGCGTGTCGTCGGCGGTGGCGGCGCCTGCGCTGGCCGGCATTCCCGTCACGCACCGCGGGCTTGCGTCCAGCTACGCGGTCGTCACCGGCCACCACGAGACGACCTACGGGCCGCTGCTCGACGGCTTTCCGCCCGGCGCGCTGACGCTGGTCGTGCTGATGGGGCTGGGGCAGCGCGCGCGCATCGGCGAGCGGCTGCGCGCGCGCGGCTGGTCGCCCGACACGCCCGCCGCGGTCATCGTCGGCGCGGCGACCGCCGAGAGCTGGCGCTGGACGGGAACGCTGGCGTCGCTGGGCGGCGTCGAGATCCCCCTGGCATCGGCGGGCGCGCCGGGGCTGCTGGTGGTGGGCGCGGTCGTCGGCCTCGCCGCCGAGCTCGCGGCCGGGCTGTCGGCGGAAGTCGAAACCACGATGACCGGCGGAGGCTGACATGCGCATCACGACCCGCACGCGCTACGCGATTCGCGCGCTCTACGATCTGGCGTTCCATCGCCTCGGGCAGGCAGCGGGCGCGAAGGAGATCGCGGATCGGCAGAAGGTTCCGCTTCGCTTCCTGGAGCAGATCCTCCAGGACCTGCGCAAGGCGGGGATCGTCGAGGCGCGGCGGGGCCCGCGCGGCGGCTACGCGCTGGCGCGGCCGCCGGCGCAGATCACGCTGGCGGAGGTGCTCTACGCCGTGCGCGGCCCGCTGGAGGAGATGTTCGGATTCGACGCGCCCGCGAACGGCAACGGCACCGGCAACGGTGACGATGTGCCGGCCGCCGTGTGGACCGACGTGCGCGCGCGGCTGGTCGACGTGCTCGCGCGCGCGACGTTGCAGGACTTCGTGACGCGCGCCGAGGCGGCGGGCGTCAAGCGCGCGGCGCTGCCCGCGACGATGTACTTCATCTGATTCGATTCGATGACCGGCATCGACGCCAGCATCCTCGACCGCATCGGAGGCACGCCGCTGGTCCGCCTGCGACGCATGCCGGGCGCGGGTGACCGCGTCGCAGCCGTCGTCGTGAAGTGCGAGCAAATGAATCCGGGCGGGTCCGTGAAGGATCGTCCGGCGCTGGCGATGATCGAGGCGGCGGAGCGCGAGGGACGCCTGGTCCCCGGTCGATCGGTGATCGTCGAGGCGACATCGGGCAACACCGGCATCGGGCTGGCGCTGGTGGCGGCGGTGAAGGGCTACCGGTTGATCCTGACGATGCCCGAGAACATGTCGCCCGAGCGCATGGCGCTGCTGCGCGCGTACGGCGCCGAGCTGCACCTGACGCCGGCCGAGCAGGTCATGCGCGGCGCCGTCGAGGAGGCGAACGCGATCGCGGCGGCCGACGCGAACGCGTTCATGCCCGAGCAGTTCAAGAATCCGACCAACACCGGCGTGCACCTGGAGACGACCGGTCCCGAGATCCTGAAACAGCTCGGCGACACGGTGCCCGACGCGTTCGTCGCGGGCATCGGCACGGGCGGCACGATCACCGGCGTCGGGCGTGCGCTGCGCGCGCGCCACGCGCGCGTCGCGATCGTCGGGGTCGAACCGGCGGCGAGCGCCGTGCTCTCGGGCGGGAAGCCCGGTCCGCACGGCATCCAGGGCATCGGCGCCGGCTTCGTCCCGGACATCCTCGACCGCGGTTTGCTCAGCGAGGTGCGCCGCGCGACCGAGGCGGAGGCCGAGGCGCATCGCTTGCGGCTGGCGCGCGAGGAGGGTCTGCTGGTCGGCATCTCCGCGGGCGCGGCGGTCAAGATCGCGCTCGACGTCGCCCACGAGCTCGGCCCCGGCAAGACGGTGGTTACGGTGCTCCCCGACACCGGCGAGCGGTACATCGGCGTCGCGGCCACGCGCCGCCGTTGAATCTTTCTCCCTCTCCCGCTTGCGGGAGAGGGGTGGGGTGAGGGTCCGTCAGAACTGGTTGAAGAAGTTGGCGACGGCGGCGGCGGCGAAGCTGGGGATGACGTGGGCGCCGTCGTGCGGGCACCACTGCACCGGGTAGCCGGCGTCGCAGCCCTGGTATGCGACGCACGGTGAAGGATCGACGGGCATCGTGGTGGTGGTGCAGTGGTTCAACGTCACGATCCGATCGCGTGCGGATTCACCGGCGGTGTAGTCGACGCCGCCCGCTGCCGACGTGTCCATCGTCCCGTGCGTCATCCAGGCGGCGATCGGGTGGGTGAGGCAGGTGTTGGTGCGGCCGAAGATCGCGCCCGCCATCGGCGCGACGGCGCGGAAGGTATCGCTCATCTGGCAGGCGATCGTGTGCGACATGATGCCGCCGTAGCTGAAGCCGACCGAGAAGATGCGCGCCTGGTCGACGCAATAGTTGCTGTTCATCCACGCGAGCGCGGCGCGCAGGAACGCGATGTCCTGACCGTTGGTGTTCGGCCAGCCGGTGTCGTTCGGATCGGTCGACGTGCCCAGGCCCTGGGGCGCGACGAAGATCGCGTTGGTCATGCGCGACTTCAGGTTGTAGTAGTTGCCGCGCGCGATCTGCATCGCGGTGCCCGTGCGACCGTGCCACGCGAACACAAGCGGGTGCGGCTGGCTGGCGTTGTAGTTGGCGGGCAACGTCACGATGTACGAGCGGCTGGTGCCCGAGACATCGATCATGTAGGTCGTCTCCGCCGTCGTCATCGGCGCCATGCCGCAGCCAGCGCTCGGCATCGGCGCGCCGCCTGTGCCCGTGCTGCCGGCGCTTCCGGTGGTTCCGCCGCGGCCGGTGGTGCCTGCGGCGCCGGTAGTTCCCGCGACACCGGACGTGCCCGCGGCGCCGGTGGTGCCTGCAACGCCGGACGTGCCCGCGACGCCGGACGTGCCCGCGGCGCCCGTCGTGCCCGCGTTGCCGGACGTGCCCGCAGTTCCCGTTCCCGACGGCGAGATCTTCGAATCGCAGCCCGCCGAAGCGGCCAGCAGCGCGAGGGCGGTCGCGCCAATCCACCAGCGATGCAGGTTCATCGCACGCATTTTACCCATGCTTCGGTGAAATAGTTCCAGGCGCCTGACGCACCCGCGTTGAACCCCGTGAAGCCGTCGTCGAAGTTGATCGCCCATGCGGCCGTCGCGCTGCCGGCGGCGCGATGCGACGCCCAGTACCAGTTGTTGCTCTTCGACCCGTATTTCGTGTTCGGGAACATCGTACGGTTGATCGCCGGCGCGACCTGCGCCTCGTCGACCAACGTCGCCAGCTCGCGCAGGCTGGGCACGCGCCACGTGTGCCCGCCCGTGGTCAGGCCCGCGCAGTAACCGGCGGCGTCTGTCCACGCCATCGTCGCGGCCGAGTAGTCCTGCTGCCAGACGAGCCCCGTGTAGTTGTCGCGCACCTCGCCCGTCGCGACGACGGTGTACTGGTTCGGCGGCGCGACCGCGAGCGCGCCCGGCGCGGTGTCGAACGCGTCGTCGCCGCCGCCGCGCACGCAGCGCACGTTGTCGGCGGTCGCGCCCGAGCGCGCGTTGCTGACGATGCCGTCGGAGAAGTTGTACGCCCAGCCGTAGTCCGTGCCGGCGCCCGCGCCGATCTGCTTCGTGGTCAGCACCCACTCGGAGCCGGTCTTGTAGAAGGCGGCCGGTCCGGCCAGCGGGGCAGGGAACTTCGATCCCGACGACGTGAAGTCGTTGACGGACGCCAGCTCGACGCGCGTCGCGAGCCGCCAGCCCGCCCCGAGGGTGGCGCAGTACGCGCGTCCGTCGGTGACCGTGTACTTCGTCGACGACGCGGTCTTCTGCCAGGTGAGGCATGTGACGTTGTCCGTGACGGTGCCGTCGCCGTTGTCGCGATAGCTGGCCGGGTTCGGCTGGCCGGTGCTGGCCGGATTCGGCATCGTCCAACACGCCCAGCGGTGCGTACCGCACAGCGCGCACGTGCCGGTGCTGCCCGCCGTCCCGGTCGTGCCCGCGTTGCCGGTCGTGCCGCCACGCCCGCCCGCGCCCGTCGTGCCGGCGTTGCCCGTGGTGCCCCCGCGGCCGGCGGCGCCTGTCGTTCCTGCGTTGCCGGTCGTGCCGCCGCGACCGGCGGCGCCTGTCGTTCCCGCATTGCCGGTCGTGCCGGCGCTTCCGCTGGTACCCGCGCTGCCCGTCGCGGCGCCCGCGCCGGCGCTTCCGGTCGTTCCGGCGCCGCTGCCGCTGCCCGCCGTTCCGGTCGCGCCTGCGCGACCCGCGTTGCCACCGGTCCCCGCCGCGGCGTTCGTCCCGCCGGCGCCGGTCACGGGTCCGCCCTCGCTCGTCGCGCACGATCCGACTGTCAGCAGAACCGCGACGAATATCCGACGTGGCGCCATTCAGAACCTCGTCCGTTAGTGTCGCGAGCGGGCCGATCCTTCAAGGGCGCAGACTGTTGATCCACGCCTCGATCGACTGGATCTGAGCCTCCGGCAGCGGTGTCCCGCCATTGGGCATCGGCATGCCGCAGATTCCGGGAAGGTTGCGCACCTTCGCGATCAGGTAGCTGCTGGCCGCGCTGCCGGGAACGACCAGGACCCTGTCGGGACAACCCAGCGTCGCGCGGGCGCCGACGAGGTAGGTGTACGCGCTCGCGGCCGTCGTGAGCTGCGCATGGCAAAGCTTGCAGGAGTGGTCGAAGATCGCCTGCACGGCCGTTGGGACCGCGCAGGAGCCCGTCGCAGCGCAGCCGTCGGTGGCGCCGCCGTCGAACGGGCTGTCGGGCATTCCTCCCGTCAGCGTCTCGAGAAAAGCGGTGAGCTCGCCGAGCTCGTCGTCGGTCAACCCGAGCGGCTTGAGCTGCGCAGCCGGCGTCCCGACGGCGTCGGGCGCTTCGTCGCGCCCAGCGCTGTTGTAGTGCCAGAGGACATCGTCGAGCGTCTGGTAGACGCCGTCGTGCATGTACGGCCCGGTC
>DATMZL010001539.1:0-2778 GCA_035607075.1 Polyangia bacterium | reverse complement strand
GGCGTGCTCATCGTTCTTCGCGCGCCTCCATCATGGCCGTGGCGTAGGCGTAGCACCACTCGGCGACGACGGCTGCGTTGGGATTCACGCCGACACTGCGCGGATTGACCGTCGAGACGTGCATCAACATCTGCGCGACGGTTGGCAGCGCCTGCGCCGCGAAGTAGTCGCGGAGCGTCATGCCGCGCTGCACGTCCTCGTCGATGCCCGGGGTGGGAAGATAGAGCGAAAACGCGCGGATCGGGTCGGTGATGCGTCCCATGTGTCACTCCTCAGTCGCCGGATCGTGGAGCGGCAACGGTGGTTCGTCGCCTACCGGCTCACCCGCCGGCTCGATTTGTCCCGCGCCCGCCATCTCGGCCCGCGTCCGCCGTCGCCGTCGCCGGGGTGCCGGTGACGTGATCGATGCGGCCTCGGCCGCCGGGTCGGTCTCGGGCACGGACCGGGCGACGTGAATCCCCGCCAGTTTGCGCGGGCGGACGACAGTCGCGGCGGCGATCATGCCGTCGCCCATGCGCTCGAGCACGACGCCGATGACGCGGTGCAGGAGGATGGCTTCCCCCACAGGGAGGTTGAGATATTCGTCGATGATACGAGTCGTCGGATCAGTCATTCAGTCTCCTCGCTTCCAATAATCGCCCGCGCCCACGCGAGCATCTCGTGCGGCGCCAGCCGGCCCGCCTCGGTCGCCATCCCCTGCTCGGCGGCAAACGCCAAGGCGGCCGCCACGGTCTCCCGCGCTTCGAGCGTGTACGGCTTGAGCTGCACAAAGGCCACGACGGTCTTATCCGCCATGCCCTTGATCATCTCGCCCAAGACGAGCGGGGCGACGTTCACGGGCGGCGACGTCTGCCGTTGCGCCGCGGCGAGCATGGCCTGTGTGCCGGCCCCGCAACTCGGGCACCCGTCCTCAAACCGCGAGGTCTGTTTCGTGTGGCACGTCGGGCAGAGCCAGGTCGTCGGGACCGACGGGCCGCCGTAGTGGCGCGAGCCAGAGAAATCAAGAGGCATGGGATCGTGCCCGGGCCTTCTGTCGCCGTTCCTTGCGGAGGTCGCGCCGCGCGATCGTTTCCTTCAGGCGTTGCTGGGTCTTGCGCCCGTCGCCGTGCGTGGCGCGTTCTGCGGCTCGGCGCACGACGGTATGGCGTTTGGCCCCGGCGCGCCGTTTGCGCTGCGTCCACCCGTTGATGCCTTGGCGCCCAATGTCTGTACTCATCGCGTCTCCTCAAAGCCGAATGAAGTCGTCGGCGTCTCCCAGCCGTCCTCCCGGTTACAAATCGGCAGGCACGGGCACGGGTCGCCCATCAGCGGACGACAGGCCACGCCGCGATTTTGCGGCACGGTCGCATCGAGTGCCGCCTGAAACAAGACACTCCCAAAGGCCGCCGCGCCGGCCGTCGCGCGCAGCATCGTGAGCCGTTGCGTCCACCGGGTTTCCTCGGCCACCACTTGCTGCACTAAACTCTCGCGCTGCCACGGTTCCAGATGGAACGGCCCGAGCCGGTGATACTGCGCCTGCAAGTCGCCCGTGTTGAACAGATAGCGCGTCCAGTAATCCAACGGGGACCGGCAGTCCGCCTGTTGCCAGATCGCGGGCGGCATTTCCCACAATCCCGTCCGCTGGTACCCGCGTTCCTTCGTGACGCTCCACTCCCCATCGGCCGACTGATAGCCGTACACCAAGGGCGACGCTTGATACTTCGGCCCCGTGTTCGCTTTCGTGGTCGGGTCGTAGGCCCGCACGCGCTTGCCGGTGACGAGCGCATGGACCCAGGTCTCCTGCACGGTAATCCCGAGCCGCGCCTCGACGCCGAGCACCTGCGCGAGTTGCGGCACCAGGTACGGCCACGCCTCGGCCCACGGGCGGCTCACCTCGGGCACGAGGGTGAACAGGTGCGCGTGATAGGCCCCCGTGCCTCGCTGCTGCGTCAGGAGCGGCACCGTGACGTCCCAGGCCACGTCTGGCGTGAGATCGACGACATCGTGGACCTCGACCCCCATGATCCGATGTTCCACGTGGAACAGGGGCAGCACCGCCCGGGTCCAGGTCCAGATCACCCCTTCGTACAGCGTGGCCTGCTCGCGGGCGAGTCCCGGGTCGGGTTCGCCCGTTTGCCGGCTATTCGTCCGCGCGTAGGCCGAGGCGTCGGACGGGACCGCATCGGTGATGACCATCTCCCGGTGGAGGGTCGCCAAGGGATACCGCAGCGCGCGTTCTGTCACGAGGCGTTCCGCCGGCGCGGGCGGCGTCCAGCCGGTCCCCTGCGGCCCGGCATGGTGGCGCAGATACCGATCGCGGGCGCAATGGCCCAGGCCGGTCTCGTAGCGGGCGGCGTCGGTCGTCCAGGTGCTCATACGCGCCGCCCCGCGTTCTCGCGTCGGATGGCTTCGTCGCGGCGCTGACAGCAGGCATCGCACAAGGCCCCGGGAAACCAATCGCGGTCCTGCGGCACGGCCGCGCGTCCGCACTGTCCGCACTCGACGAGCCGGGGACCGCCGCCGGTGCAGGCTCCGCACCAGCCGCACGCCTCCGAACACGCCGATCCCCACTGTTCGCTGCCTCGCATGGCGTTATCCCTGCCGCTCCATCCACGCCCGCACGTGGACATCCAAGTCCCGGTAGAACGCCTGCACCGACGCGATGCTCGGAAAGTCCGCAATCCAGCGGACGCCCGGCAAGCCCACATGCGTCCCGCCGACGAGCACCGTGGCCAACAGCCGCAGCCGAATCGGCGCGCCGTGGCTCAGGGCCTCCTCGAGTGGTCCATCCGGTTCGGG
>DATMZL010000923.1:0-2101 GCA_035607075.1 Polyangia bacterium | reverse complement strand
GTCCGGGCCGTCTGGTCCGGCGGGGTTGCAGGGGGTTACGGGGGCTAGTGGTCCGAGTGGTCCCCAGGGGACGTCGGGCGCGTCAGGCGAGATCGGTGCATCCGGTCCATCGGGTCCAGCTGGCCCGAGCGGGCTGCAGGGACCAACTGGCCCGGCCGGGCCTTCCGGAGCAAGTGGTAGTTCGGGGGCGAGCGGCCCTTCCGGCCCCTCTGGCCCGGCTGGTGCTCAAGGGGCGACCGGCGCGAGCGGCGCGTCGGGCGCGGCGAGCACAGTGCCCGGTCCGACGGGTCCGAGTGGCCCCAGCGGCCCCTCGGGCGCGGCGTCGACCGTTTCCGGCCCTAGTGGACCTGCGGGCTCCGTCGGGGCCAGCGGTCCGCAGGGTCCGTCCGGTCAGCAGGGCACGCAAGGTGCAAGCGGCCCGTCCGGCCCGAGCGGCCCTAAGGGCGACGCAGGCGGGGCGCTCGGCGACCACATCTATGCGTACCACTTTGGGAACCAAAACATTGGCTCGACCGGTTATGTTCCACTGCTGTTTACGACTATCGGTGTAGTCGACGGGTGGACGATGCCGGACACCACCACCTTCACCGCTCCGACGACCGGGCTCTATCGCATCGAGTGGTCGGCGGAGGTGACCGGCACCCTCGTCCAGTCACTCTCGGCACTCTTCCTGAACGGCGTCGCCCAGCAGGAGACGGTGTTGAGCACGTTCGACCAACTCTCCTACACCATTCCGATAAGTCGCGCAGTGCTGGAGCATCTGTCAGCAGACGACACCGTGCAGATCCGTGCTACGGCACTCAGCGGCGGCACTATCAGCGTTACCAACGCAGTCATGGTCATGCAACGGATCGGCTGACCAGCGCGAAGAAATCAACCGGCGGACGACTGCTGCGGCGGACTGACACCTCCTGCACCCAATGGGCACAAGCGCGGGACTGGTGCCCAAATCGGCCGGAATCGCCCGGAAACGACCGGCAATCGCGCCCCTTGGTACCGATTTTGAGGGATTGGCCGTTGACCGTCCTGTGCCGAAGTCAGTAGTTCGCAACCCTCAGGCACGGGGCAGCCGTTGCCCCCGTAGGAATCGAGAGAGGGGGATCACATGGAGAAGAAGATCGCGCTGTTCGGTGTGCTGGCCGCGCTGGCCACCGCCGCTGTGCTCATGGTCGTCCCGGCTACTGTCGGGGCATGGCCCGGAAACGGCGCGGGCTGGCAAGGAGACAACGCCACAGGGTGCAGCGTGTTCGACCAGAACGGCAATCTGTTCTCGGCCGGCGTCGTCGGAAAATTCGTCGTCGCGTCCGATGGAAGCGCAACGCTGGTCTGCAAGGCAACGACTGCGAACGACGCGGACCAGGCGATCACCTATTCCGGCTTTGAGTGCGGCACCTTGACCGGAATCACGACCGACACGACGGAGACGATCAGCAAGAAGGGCAACCTGACGCTCGTCTGTCACGTCCCAGCGCCCCCCGCTTGACCAGCGAAGACAGCATCAAGCTGAGCTTTCAAGTCCAGGGTTAGCGCCCGGACGCGCATCCCGTTGCAGGAGAGGCCGCGAGCGCGGCCTCTCCTCTTCGGGGTTCGAATCTCTGGCCCGCAGCTCGACCTCGCCGAGCTATTCGCGCAATGCACGCGTCTCGGCGCGCGCGTCGCGCCACCAGACGAGCTCGTACACGTGGAGCAGGACCCAGACGATCGCGATCAACGTCAGGGCGACCAGCGCCGGCACCGCGAGCGCGAACGGGAAGAGGGCAGCGCAGGCGACAGCGGCGATCGCACGGCCGCGGCCGACCCTTCGTGCGATTCGGAGACGCAGGAGGGAGAAGGCCGCGAGATACACCGCCGGGCCGACGCAGAGCGCGAACGCAGGGACGGTGTCGAGCTCGTCGTCCACGTGCGCGAGCGTCACCTTCATCGCGAACGCGAAGAGCATGATCCCGGCGATCATCGGCAGGTGCAGGTACGAGTACACGTCTCGCGCAAGGGCGATGCGCTCCTCTCCGTCCCGTTCGGCGAGGAGCTGCTGCGCACGGATCGGGAAGAAGTCGAAGTACGCGAGCCAGAACGAGGTGGCGACGACGAAGCCCAGCAGCGC
>DATMZL010001397.1:0-2469 GCA_035607075.1 Polyangia bacterium | reverse complement strand
ACGAGGTGGCGGATCCGCTGGCTGTAGTGGCACTCGTAGTACTTCCGAGGTTCGTCGTCCGCGTCGCCTGCCAAGCGCCAGAGCCCGTCGAACCCGATCCCGACATTGATGTAGAAGCGACCGCTGCTGCCGACGTTGCCCTGGGACAGCTGCACGTTGACGAACTGCTGCACGTCACCGACGCGCCGGTGAAACGTCAGCGCCTTCTTGCGAAAGCGGTGCGAGCGCGCGAGATCGCGTAGGCTCGCCGCGACGATTGCCTCGACCATCTCCCGCGCGGTGATCACCGTTGCGGGTAGCATACTCGCCGGCGTGCTTTCGGAACGACTGACATACCGCCCGGTTGCACCGGCAGATCTCGACGCGTTCTCGGCGCTCGTGCAGGACGAGCACATCCGTCGCTACATGATGGACGGCCGGATCTTCCCGCCGGAATGGAGCGCGGGGCACATCCGCGCCAGCCAGGCGCTGTTCGATCGGCTGAGCGTCGGGCTCTGGCTGGCGCACGATCGGACGACCGGCGCGCTCGTCGGCTTCTGCGGGTACCTCGTGCTTCCCGAGGTGCACGCGACGCCGGAGCTGCTGTATGCGCTGCGCGCGCCGTTCACCGGTCGCGGCCTCGCGACGGAAATGGCGCGTGCTTGCATCGCCGAGGCCGTGAAGCGCAAGGCGTTCACCGAGATTCTCGCCAGCGTCGACGCGATCAATGCCGCCTCCGTCCGCGTTCTCGAGAAACTGGGCTTCGAACGCGTCGCGATTCGACCCGGCGCGTTCGGCGACATGCTGATGCTTCGCCTCGTCGCGCCCGCCTGACGAAGATCCAGGATTCCCGAAGAGCTCTGCGCGTGCGGCGGCGATCACGCCCGCGCGAAATTTCAAATGTGGCCGTGCCGGAGTGATTACTCACACTAGGTCGTCGGCGTCGCGTGCGGTGAAATTCTCGTGTCCCGGAGGTTGGTCATGAACAAAATGTTGAGCCTCTCGCTGCTGTCGATCGCGGCGATGCTGCTGGTGCCGCTGCGCGCGCAAGCGCAGGTGCTCTGCGCGCTCGGTCCGATGACGCCCTACGATCCGATGGCGGACATGCCGCCCAGCGCGGGCGCGAAGGCGGACGTCACGAAAGTCACCGCGCTGCTCTGTCCGAAAGGGTGCGGGAAGGTGTTGCTGTTCGCGAACGCGACCACGCCCAACACGGCGACGGTCACGGACGGCGCCGGCGTTTCGAAGATCGCTTACAGCCCGAGCTTCGCGAGCTCGATTCGCTCGAACTTCGGACCGATCGCGACGTTCGGCATCTTCGCGCATGGACTCGGTCACCACCTGGACGCGACCGGAACGAAGCCGGCCTGGATGAAGGAGGCGTGGGACGCCGAGCTGCGCGCCGACGCGTGGGCCGGCTGTGCGATGGCGAAGGCGGAGCTCACCCCGTCGCGGCTGCAGGCGGCGCTGCTGGCCATGTCCACGTACCCGTCGCCGCACCATCCGTCCTGGAGCGCCCGCCGGGCCGTCATCACCGAAGGATTCACCCATTGCGGCGGCCGGATCCTGCCGCCGCTCGCGAAGGAGAAAGCCGAGCAGGCGGCGAAGTTCGACGGGCACAAGGAAGAGGCAGTCACTGATGCGACGCCTGCGCCGGGCGGCTGCACCAGCGACCATGACTGCCGCAAGGGTCGCGCGTGCGTGAACAGTCACTGCGCGATGGCGCCCGAGAGACATCGCTGCGGCAAGGACACCGACTGCCCCGATCCCCAGGAGTGCGACTCGGCCGGCTATTGCAGCGGCGCCGGCGCGACACAGAGCGCGCAAGCGCAAACGCAAACGCAGACACAAGCGCAAGCGAAAGATGAGCCGCCGCCGAAGCTGACCGGGCCGATGCTGGCGGCGCTGCAGGAACCGAAGACACCCGCGCCCCCGGCGAAGGAGATCCCGGCCTGCCGGCAGTCGTGCGACGACGTTCGCAATCAGTGCATCGAAGCGGCCACGAACGAGGCGAACAAGTGCGTGGCGGCGATTCAATCCGATCCCAACTACAAAGCGTGCGGATGTCCGAACTACCCCGCCGGGAACGTCGCCTGCTATCACGTCTGCGCCGGCGCCTACCAGCGTGGCAACACCTGCTCGGCGACGAACCTGGTTCGTGATTGTCGGAATGACGGCGATCGCTGCCGCGCGCAGTGCGAGTGATCGGGCGGCCGAAATAGACACGACGCGCGGTTCGGGCGCAAACTGATCGCATGACACGTGCGATCGTTTTTACGGTCACGTTCGTGGCGGCAGCGCCGGCGCTGGCGGCCGAAGCGCCCGCGTCCGGGGTCGAGATCGGCGCCCGGGTCGGCTACGCGTTCTCGGCGGGAAACCTGGGCATTCCGGCGAGCGATACGGTGGATCGGAACCTCGGCGACTTCGTCAGCGGCCAGCTTCCGCTCTGGCTGGACGCGGGCTACCGTTTCAACCACGAGCTCTACGCCG
>DATMZL010001263.1:0-3106 GCA_035607075.1 Polyangia bacterium | reverse complement strand
CTCCTTCATTTTTGGGAAGCTTCGCGAGTGGCGGGACGCCAAAGGCGTGGTCCATCGCGGCTACGACCCGTCGATCCCCAGCCGCCACACCGCGGAGGAAGTGGTCGCGAACGGCCCCTACCTGGTTACCGCGGTGGTCGGAATCAACGCCGAGTCGCCGGTCGGTGTCGCGGACCTCGACGCGTTCGCGCGCGGTTTTGACCGCGCGTCCGTTTCCAAGCTCATGGCGCGCGAGGAGCAGCGTCGGAAAGCGGACCCGCGGGTGGGATCGATCGCGGGGGCGCTGCCGTGACGGATTCGAAGTAGTCGAGGAGACGGCGGGCGTCGGCGGGGTGGTCGCGGCGGGGCTGCACCGCGCGGGCGGCGGCGCGGATGTCGTCGGGTAGCGCCATGGCATGGAGGAGCACGTCGAGCGTCGGCGCGACGGCGTCGCGGTGGAGGCGGCGAAGGACCGCCAACTTCAGCTTCATCTTCAGCGCGGCGAACAGGAAGACGGCGGAGCCGTTCATGTCGGCGATGACGTAGTCGCGATCGGCGCGCCACGCGTCGTCGAGGTCGCGTTCGACGGCGGTCATCGCGGGCGCGGCGAGCGCGCGCTCGACGATACGGAAGAAGCCGACCTGACCGGCGTGATGTTCGGGCTCGACGAACTTTTCCAGGTGGCAGAGGTCGTGGAGCGCGAACGTGAGCCCATCCGGATGGCGCGGATCGCCGTGCGCGAGCGCCACCGCGTCGTCGATCAAGCAGACGCACCGCCGCCCGCGCGCCTGCAGCGCCAGCACGCGGCGCGCGGACGGGATCTCGAACAGGAGGTCGACCGGTCGTTCATCGCCGTCCCAGGCGAACAGACCGCGCACGACGGGCTCGGGCACACCGCGCACGCGCCGTTCGGCGAAGGTGCGCAGCGCCGGGCCGGATGGTGGCGCGGGCGCCGGCACGCGGGCGCGGCCTTCGTCCCACTGCGGACCGCGCGCCGCGCGCACGCGCTCGAGCAGGAATGCGGCGGTGGTCTCGGCGGGGGTCACGCGTGGCTATCTTCGCACGCGAGGGGTCCGTGCGAAGATGCGGCCGTGGATCGGCCCCGGCGCAAACGACGCGAGCAGGCGCGGGCGCTCCGAAAGCAGGTGCGGCGGACGGAGCAGCTCGCCGGCGACCTGCCGGGCGGATCGCCGGACCGGCCGATCGACGTCGCCTCGGCGTCGGTCGTCGAAGGCAAGGCGCGCGGGACGCCATGCATCCAGTGCGGGGGCGACCTCGATGTGCGCGGGGATCGCGCGACCTCGACGGCGCGCGGGGTCTTGCGCGAGATCGCGGTCGTCTGTCGGCTGTGTCATGCGCCGCGGACGTTGTGGTTTCGGGTCGTTCAGGTCGCGGAGAACTGAGGGGCGAGGGAATCGGAGCACTTGATTGTTTATGCGTGTGGGTGGTACGCGGGGGCGATGAGACTTGCTTGGGCTTTAGCCTCGGTGGCGGTGCTCTCCGGTTGTGGTGGCGGCGGTGGCGGTGGTGGTGACAAAGGCCCGGTGTACACGCCGGTGTCGGCGACGATGGACGGAGGCCTCTACACGTTGCAGCTCGGCGATCTGAAGATGGTCGTCGACAGCACGCGTGGGGCGCGCATCACCGAGTTCTCGCTGGCCGGCAAGAACGCGCTCGTGCTCCGCGAAGAGAGCAGCAGCAACTACGGCAGCACGTATTGGCCGAGTCCGCAGTCGAGCTGGTGCGCAGCGGGCGGCGGTTGCTGGCCTCCACTCGCCGCCATCGACATGCAGGCGTACACGGGCGCGATCGATGCCGCCGCGAATTCGATCCAGCTCACCAGCGGCGAGGCGCCGGTCGGCAGTTTCGCCGGCTCGGCGATCGTCGTCAGCAAGCAGTTCTCGCCCGTGCCCGAGCACGGCGCGGTCGACGTCACGTACACGCTGACGAACACGTCGCCGGACGTCAGCGTCACCCTCGCCCCCTGGCAGATCACCCGCGTGGCGGCGGGCGGGCTGACGTTCTTCGGCCAGGGCAGCGGCGACGTGACGTACCAAGCCGCGACGGATCCCAGTTTCATCGTGACCGACGGCGCGGGCGATCGGTGGTACCAGTCTGCGCTGGTTAACCATGACTCGAAGGCGTTCGCCGACGGGACAGGCTGGATCGCGCAGGCGACGCCGCAGGGGCTGCTCTTCGTGGCGTCGTCTCCGGATATCCAACCGGCCGACGCCGCGCCCGGCGAGGCGGAGGTCGAGGTGTTCACGAACCGCGACTTCATCTACGTCGAGATCGAGCAGCAGGGGGCGCTGACCCCGATCGCGCCCGGCGGCTCATTGACCTGGACCGTACGCTGGAAACTTAGGCCGGTCCCGCCTGGGACGTCGATGGCCGCCGGGGACGCGGGCTTGGCGGCGCTGGCCACCGCCGTGCTGGCGGATTAGCCGCCCCCGCGCGAAGCGCGGGATCGCGGCTACAGAAAAGGCAATAGTCGCACACCGCGCCTGCGGCGCGGAGCGACTAGCGCCGGAAAACTGGCGCGACGCAGCAGCCGCGACTCGCGATATAGTCGCAATCCGTGGCCGTGGATCTGTTCAAGTCGACCGATCCCCCGGCGGATTCGCTGATCGGGCGGACGCTGGACGGGCGCTACGAGGTGACCGGTCGCCTCGGGGAGGGCGGCGTGGGCGTCGTCTACCGCGCCCGCCAGGTTCACCTTCGCCGTGAGGTGGCGATCAAGGTGCTGCACAAGGATGCGGCCGCCATCCCGGAATGGCGCCGCCGCTTCGAGCGCGAGGCGCGTGCGCTGTCGGCGCTGGCCCACCCCAACGTCGTCTCGGTGACGGACTCCGGAATCGACAACGGCGTTCCGTTCCTGGTGATGGAGCTCTTGCAGGGCAAGACGCTCGCCGACCTGCTCAAGGAGGGGCCGCTGCCGCTCTGGCGGGCGCTCGACATCGGCCGGCAGCTCTTGCGCGGGCTGGCCTTCGCGCACAGCAAGGCGATCGTCCACCGCGATCTCAAACCGGCGAACGTGTTCCTCCAGGCGCTCCCCGACCAGGCCGACCACGTGCGGCTGCTCGACTTCGGCATGGCGAAGTTCCTCGACGGGTCGAGCTCGCGCAAC
>DATMZL010001392.1:0-7344 GCA_035607075.1 Polyangia bacterium | reverse complement strand
GCGCGGCGCGCTCCAAAAGCTGCACGAGCTCGAGAGCCGATGACCGGCTGGGCTGTTTCGGTTAGCTCTGCGCGCGCTTGCGGTAAACGCGGCGGGCGATCGCGGACAGGCGCTCCGGCGCAGAGGCGAGCGCCAGCTTCTGCGCGCGCGGCAGCTGCTTGATCGCGTGCTCGATCGACAGCGCGACGCCCTTGTCGCGGCAGCGGCGGACGGCCAACACGGTCAGCGGGCCACGGCCGCGCGTGTAGCGCGCCCCCGTTCCGGCGTCGTGCTCGGCGATGCGCGCGCCGACGTCGATCGCGATGCCGCAGTAGAGCGACAGGTCGGCGCAGCGCGCGAGGTAGACGCTCCAGCTCACCGCCGACGACCCTATCGGACCTGCCGGATCGCGCCAGAAATTTGGGGGCGGCAGGTCTTGATCCGGTCCAGCAGCGCCTGCGCGCCCGCCCGCGACTCGGCGATGCCCGCGACGACGTAGTAGCCCTCGCGCAGCTTCGGCAGCGTCTTCGAATCCAGCACCAAGAAATCCTTCCCGCCGCACTTCGGATCCTTCAGGAGGTCCACCTTCTGCTTCAAGGCGTCTTTCAGCTCCTTGTTGCTGGACAGAACCGCCGCGAATTCCTCGTGCGGCGACTTGTCGACCATCGTCTTCTTGGCGTCGTCGAATTCCAGCCGCTGGTGCTCCCACGTGTCCACCGCCGCCTCCGTGCTGGTGGCGGCGTTGTCGCTGACCGGAAACGGCGCCCGGTAGTCGATCTCCTGCCGCCCGTTCCCGTCGCTGTCCGCGGTCTTCAGCGTGTAGCTGTCGATGGGGACCATCTCCTGCGTGTTGTACGTCGCGTTCCACAAGACGGCGAGCTTGCCGTCGACGATCGCGACCAGCCAGTGGTTGTGGCCGATCGCCTCGCCGCCCGTCTCCTGCTTGACCAGCACGCCGGCGAGCGCCGGGCTCACCGTGAATTTCCGCGCCGAGACCTCGACCGTCAGATCGTCGCCGACACCGCGGCACATCGATTCGTCACTGAGGAGCAGCTTCCCGGCGGGGGCGTCCTTCCCCGCCGCTTTGACGGATAGGCAGTCCTTTTCCTTGCCGCAGCGTTCGCACAGGACCTGAAAGCGAACGCCGCCCGCCGCGACAGACGGCATCTTCTTCGCGCCGGCCGGCCGCGCGATCGCCGCCAGGCCGACCACCACAGCGAGGACGAGCCGGTAGCGCTTCACGTCCCCTCAGCGCGTGACGACGGCGTAGACGTCGGGGGACACGTTCGTGCCGCCGTAGTACCAGGCCGCCACCGCCACGCCCGAGCCGTTGATCCCGAGGACGGGGTTGAAGACGCTGGCGACGTTGCCGCCGATCATATCGACCGCGTCGATCTTCATCTCCGGCCCCCACATGGTCCCTCCCGCCGGAAACTTCCGCGCGAACAGATCGAAGCGGGTCGTCGCCGTGGCGCGCTTTCGCCGGATGACGAACACGTTGCCCTTGCCATCGCCGCGAACGGTCGGCATGGGCGCCTGCGAGACGCCCATGTCCACGACCGCCTGGTTGTCGGTTTCGATCGACATCGTCGTCCAGGACGTCGCGGAGGCGGCCGCCCGGCTCGCCTGCACCTGCAGGAGCGTCCCGCTGGGTGCGGCCCATACCACCGTCGCCGTCCCGTCGTCGTCCAGCGTGACCGACGGCGGGACGGTCGCGTCGATGGTGGATGACGAGGCGATCATCTGCGCCGGCATGAACTGGCCGCCAAACCACCGACGCGCCCAGAGCTCGACGGTCGTCAGCTTCTGATGCAGGTAGGTCACGATCACGTCGTCGCCGTGCACCGCCATCGCGGGCGCATAGGCCCGGCTCGAAGCGTCAGCCGGCACGGGTGTCACGCTCTGCCAGCCGCTTCCCGAACCAAAAACGAACCGATTGAAATAGATGGTATCGAGGCCGCTGGATCCGGCCTGCTGCCAGACGGCGAACGGCGAGACCGTCCCCATCGCGACGGCGGGCATCGTCACGTTGGCGCCGAGTTGAATCGTCGCCGCCCCGAACCAGTCCGTCGTCGCCGACGAGCGCACTCTTGCGTTGACGGACCCGCCGCTCTCGACCCAGGCTGCGATCGCCAGGCCGTCGCTGTTGACGCCGAGCGCGGCCTCGGACGCGTTGTTCGAGCTCAGCGGGTTCGGTCCCGCCGTCCACATCGTGCAGTCGGTGGACGTCGTCGCCGACCACGCGCCGGTGGGAAAGCCGCTACCCGATCCTTGCGTCCACATCGCCGTGAAACGCCCTGCGCCGTCGACCGCGACGACGGGTTTTTGATAGACGCCGGAGCCGCCGATCGGAACGGCTCCCGACCACAGCGGCCCGGCCGGGTCGTAGCAGCTCGCGTAGATCTGGCCGTCGCGTTCGAAAACGACGACGGCCTTTCCGTTGAACGCGACGGCCACCGAAGGATCTCGTTCGATGGACGACATGCCGGTGCCGACGGGGCTCTGCGTGCGCCAGTCGCCGCCGCCGGTTCCCGCGGCGCCCGTCGTACCGCCACGACCCGCGGCGCCGCCCGTCGCGGTTCCGCCGGCTCCGCCGCGCCCGGCGAGGCCGGTCGTGCCGCCGCGGCCGGCGAGGCTGGTCGAACCGCCGGTACCGCCGCTTCCCGCCAGGCCGATCATTCCGCCCGCGCCAGCACCACCGCCGCCGGAGCCGGACGCGCCGCCGCTGCCACCGAGGCCGGTGGTGCCGCCGCACACCGCGGGCGGCGTCCGCGGCTCGAGGACGACGTTCGCCGGACCGACGGTTGCGCCCGGCGTGACCGTGACGGTGGCGGTGGCGGGATCGTTCGTGGCCTGGACCACCTCGCGCATGCTGCCGCCGGTGAAGGCGCAGACCTCGATGTTCACGTCTCCGCTGACGCTCTTGGGCAGGTAGACGCCGACCTTCTGCGGGAGAGATCCGTTCACGTCGGCGTGATGAAGCGAACGGCCACCTTGCGTGATGTGCACGATCACCGAATCGATCCCGGTGACGCCCGGCTGCGCGCTCAGGTCGACGAGAACGACCGAACGGCCCCCCTCGGTGCAGGAGAGGACGACCGACAACGCCGCGACGACCAATCCGGCGCGCTTCATTGACACGTGTACCCCATCCTGCAGTCCGCGTTCTGCGTCTTCGTGAACGCGCCGGTCGCCGCGGCGATGCCCAGGCCGGCGCCCACCGCGGCGGCGCCGACGATCGTCCAGAACCACCAGCGCGTGTACACGGGCGACGATTCCTCGGCCGGGCGCGCGGGCTGGCTCACCAGCGCTTCGGGCGCGGCGCCCGTCTTCGGTTCGGGCGCGGTCGGGAGCGCGGTGAGCGACGATATCGGCGGCGGCGGCGAATTGTTCGACGGCGAAGGCGGAGACGATGGCGGCGGCACCCCGATGCCGCTTCGTTGCTTCTTCAGCGCCTCCATCTCGGCGATGAAGCCCTCGACCTCGGCGCGCTCCTCGGCCGTGATCGTCTTGTGCTTCCGCAGGTAGTCGCGAAAGGTGATGATCGCGTGGTCGGCGTCGCCCAGGTTCTGGTAGCAGCGGCCGATGTTGCGCAAGTAGGTCGGGTGCAGCGTTTCGGCGTAGAGCTTTGCGAACAGGTCCAGCGCCTGCTGGTAGCGCCCGGCCACGAAGTCCTCGCGCGCCTTCACCTCGCGCGGATCACCGGCGGCGCTCGCCCGCGCCGCCACCAGCGCCAGCGCCACGACAGCCACCCAGGTACACAGCCGCGATCGACGGCCAGATCTCACGGCCGCCGAGAATATCGCGTTTCGCGGCAGATCTGGGCGCCGGCGTTTCTTGCCGATCGCTGCGGCAGAGTTTCGCGCGTCAGGTTTGAGGCGCGCGCGTCCAAACAGCCTTCAACGGATCGCTGCGAAACAGGCAGATTACGGCAGCAGCGACTCGCCCATCAGGAACTTGTCGACGCCGCGGGCGGCGGCGCGACCTTCCTGAATCGCCCACACGATCAGCGACTGGCCGCGCGACATGTCGCCTGCGGCGTACACGCCCTTCACGCTGGTCGCCTTGTCCTCGTCGACGGCGACGTTACCGCGGGTGTCCAGCGCGACGCCCAGATCCGCGAGCAGGCCTGGCTTCTCGTTCTCGGGGCCGACGAAGCCCATCGCCAGCAGCGCCAGCTCGACCGGCCACACCTTCTCGGTGCCAGGCTTCTCCTTCATCCCGAAACGGCCGTCGCCGTTCTTCGCCCAATCCACTTCAATCGTGTGCAGCTCTTTCAGGTTGCCGCCGGCGTCGCCGACCAAGCGCTTCGTGACCGTCACGTAGCGGCGCGGGTCGCTGCCGTACAGCGCGGCCGCTTCTTCCTGGCCGTAGTCCAGCTTGTAGACGCGCGGCCACTGCGGCCACGGGTTGTCGGCGGCGCGCGCGTCGGGCGGGCGCGGCAGAATCTCGAACTGGACCAGGCTCTTACAGCCGTGGCGCAGCGCCGTACCGACGTAGTCGGTGTTGGTGTCGCCGCCGCCGATGACGATGACGTTCTTACCCTTGGCGTCGATGAACTGCTTGTCCGCGAAGTTGCTGTCGAGCAGGCTCTTGCAGCTCTTCAGCAGGAACTCCATGGCGAAGTGGACGCCCTTGAGGTTCCGCCCTTCGACCTGCAGATCGCGCGCGGCGGTCGCGCCACCAGCGAGGACGATCGCGTCGAACTCCGACTGCAGCTTCGCGGTCGGCACGTTCTTGCCGATCCACGCGCCCGTGACGAAGTTGACGCCCTCCTGCGCCATCAGCTTCACGCGCCGGTCGACGACGTTCTTCTCCAGCTTCATGGGCGGGATGCCGTACATCAGCAGGCCGCCGATGCGGTCGTCGCGCTCGAACACGGTGACGGTGTGGCCCGCGCGATTCAGCTGCTGCGCGGCCGCGAGTCCCGCCGGGCCCGATCCGACGATCGCCACCTTCTTGCCGGTGCGCTTCTCGGGCAGCTCGGCGACGACCCAGCCTTCGGCGAAGCCCTTGTCGATGATCGCGTTCTCGATGCTCTTGATGGTGACCGCCGGCTCGTTGATGCCGAGCACGCACGAGCCCTCGCAGGGCGCCGGACAGACGCGCCCGGTGAACTCGGGGAAGTTGTTCGTCTTGTGTAGCCGCGCCAGCGCCTCGCGCCATTGCCCGCGGTAGACGAGGTCGTTCCACTCCGGGATCAGGTTGTTGATCGGACAGCCCGACGCGCCGCCCGCCAGCAACGTCCCCGTGTGACAGAACGGAACGCCGCAGTCCATGCAGCGCGCGCCCTGCTCCTTCAGCGTCGTCTCGGGCAGATGATCGTGAAACTCGAGCCAGTCGCGCACGCGCGCTTTGGGATCGCGTCCCGGCGGCTCCTGCCGCTCGTACTCCATGAAGCCAGTCAGCTTGCCCATAAGTTCGTGTCAGTCCTTCAATTGCCTTCAGTTACTTGCCGCCGAGGCGGGCGGCATCCTTCGAGTTCTGCTCGAACGCCGCCATCTCGGCTTCCTCTTGCGACAGCCCGGCGGCGCGCATCTTCGCCTGCGCCTCGAGCACGCGCCGGTAGTCGTTCGGCATCACGCGCACGAACGACGGCACCAGCTGGTTCCACGACGCCAGGATCTCCTGCGCGCGCTTCGACCCGGTCAGCTGCGCGTGGCGCGACACCAGCTCGTGCACCTGCTTGATCTCGTCGGCGTCTTCCAGCTTGCCGAGGCTGACCATCTCCTTGTTGCAGCGCCGCACGAACGAGCGCGCCTCGTCGTCCAGCACGTAGGCGACGCCGCCCGACATGCCGGCCGCGAAGTTGCGCCCGGTCGGCCCGATGATGACGACGCGCCCGCCGGTCATGTACTCGCAGCCGTGGTCGCCCACGCCCTCGACGACGGCGCTGGCGCCGCTGTTGCGCACGCAGAAGCGCTCGCCCGCGACGCCGCGCACGTACGCCTCGCCGCTCGTCGCGCCGTAGAGCGCGACGTTGCCGATGACGATGTTCTCTTCAGCGACGAACGTCGCCTCGCGCGGCGGAAACACGATCAGCTTGCCGCCCGACAGACCCTTGCCGAGGTAGTCGTTGGCGTCGCCTTCCAGGGTCAACGTCATACCGCGGGGCACGAACGCGCCGAAGCTCTGCCCGGCCGACCCCGTGAAGTGCAGCTTGATCGTGTCGTCGGGCAAACCGTCCGGTCCGTACTTGCGCGTGACCTCGCTGCCCGTGATCGTGCCGACCACCCGATTGACGTTCCGGATCGGCAGCTTCGCTTCGACTTTTTCGCCCCGCTCGATGGCCGGTCGGGCGAGCGGCAGGATCGTCGTCATGTCCAGCGACGCCTCCAGGCCGTGGTCCTGCGCGTCGCACTGGAACCGCCCCACTTTCTCGCCGACGTCCGGCTGGTAGAGGATCTTCGAGAAGTCCAGCCCCTGCGCCTTGTAGTGATCGACGGCGGGCTTCATCTCGATGACCTCGGTGTGGCCGATCATCTCGTTGATGGTGCGGAAGCCGAGCTGCGCCATCAGCTCGCGCACCTCCGCGGCGACGAAGCGCATGAAGTTGACCGCGTGATCCGGGCTGCCCGTGAACTTCTTGCGCAGCTCCGGGTTTTGCGTGGCCACGCCGACCGGGCAGGTGTTCAGGTGGCAAACGCGCATCATGATGCAGCCGACCGCGACCAGCGGCGCCGTCGAGAAACCGTACTCCTCGGCGCCCAGCAGCGCGGCCACCACCACGTCACGCCCGGTCTTCAACTGGCCGTCGGTCTCGACGGTGATGCGGCTGCGCAGGTTGTTCAGCACCAGCACCTGGTGGGTCTCGGCCAGGCCCAGCTCCCAGGGGATGCCGGCGTGCTTGATGCTGGTCAGGGGCGAGGCGCCCGTGCCGCCGTCGTGGCCGCTGATCAACACCACGTCGGCGTGCGCCTTGGCCACGCCGGCCGCCACGGTGCCGACGCCGACCTCGGCCACCAGCTTGACGCTGATGCGGGCGCGCGTGTTGGCGTTCTTGAGGTCGTGGATCAGCTGCGCCAGATCCTCGATCGAATAGATGTCGTGGTGGGGCGGCGGCGAGATCAGCCCCACGCCAGGCGTCGCGTTCCGCACCTTGGCGATCCACGGATAGACCTTCGACCCCGGCAGCTGTCCGCCCTCGCCGGGCTTGGCCCCCTGGGCCATCTTGATCTGCAGCTCCTTGGCGCTGACCAGGTACTGGCTGGTCACGCCGAAGCGCCCGGACGCCACCTGCTTGATGGCCGAGCGGCGAGAGTCGCCGTTGGGCAGGGGCAGGTAGCGCTCCGCGTCCTCACCGCCCTCGCCGGTGTTGCTCTTGCCGCCGAGGCGGTTCATCGCGATGGCGAGGGTCTCGTGGGC
>DATMZL010000981.1:0-2247 GCA_035607075.1 Polyangia bacterium | reverse complement strand
GGCGTGCTCGTTGCGCTCGCGAGCGCGACGAGCGGTTGCTCGCAGACGGACGACCGATCGTTCGCGTGGGGCTACATCGCGCCGGCGATCTTCGAACCGAGCTGCGCGACGTCGGGCTGCCACAGCCGCGCCGTCGCTGTGGCGGGGCTGGACTTCTCCGATCCCGACCGCGGCTACGCCAGCCTGACCGCGGGCATCGCTTGGGTTCCCGGCACGGAAGGCCCCGACGGCGGCTGTCATCCGTCCCTCGACAAGACGATCTGCCCGGGCGATCGCGCCTTGGTGGTCCCTTACGATCCGCCGCAATCGCGCGTCGTGAACATGCTGCGCGCCCGGGCGGCGCCGCGCATGCCGCCCGATCGACCGCTGCCCGAGGCGGACATCAGATTGGTCGAGCGCTGGATCCTCGACGGCGCGCGAAGGTTTCCGGACCAGGACGCCGCGCCGCCGCTGGTTCCGACGTCGGACGCGGCAACCGCGCCCGCCGCGTCGACCGACGCGATCTCCGATGGGTCAACCGCGGGCCATTGATGCTTCGCCGTAGCGCTTCAGCTTCTCGTAGAGCGTGGAGGTCGAGATACCGAGCATGCGTGCGGCCTGGACCTTGTTGCCGCGCGTGAGCTCCAGGGTCTGTACGATCGTGATCCGTTCGACGTTCGCCAGCATTTGACCACCGAGCGGCAGCCGTTCCAGCGGCGACGCGGGCGTGCCGTCCGGCGACAGACGCAGATGCTGGGGCCCGAGCCGATCGCCGTCGACGAACGCGAGCGCACACGCCAGCACGTTCTTGAGCTCACGCACGTTCCCGGGCCACGCGTGACCGATCAGCATCTCCAATGTGCGGCTCTCCAGTCGGATGTCCGCCCGCCCCAGGTTCGCCAGCAGCTGGCCGACGATGAACGGAAGGTCCTCCGCCCGATCGCGCAGCGGCGGAAGATGAACGACCGCGGCGGCCAGGCGGAAGTAGAGATCCTGACGAAACATCTTGGACGCCACCAGCGCGGCCATGTCACGGTTGGTCGCCGCGACGACGCGCACGTTCAAGCGCCGTTCCCGGCTACCGCCCACGCGTCGCACCGATCGGTTCTCGAGCGCGCGCAGCAAACGCGGCTGCAGATCCAGCGGTAGCTCTCCAATCTCATCCAGGAACAGCGTTCCGCCCTCTGCCCGTTCGAAGGCGCCGGTGTGCTCGGCGTGCGCGCCCGTGAACGCGCCCTTCTCGTGGCCGAAGAGCTCGCTCTCGACGAGATTGGGCGGAACGGATCCGCAATCGAAGACCACGAACGGTCCCCGCGCCCGCTGGCTTTCGTCGTGGACAGCATGGGCGATCACGTCCTTGCCGGTGCCGGTCTCGCCGCAGATGGTCAGCGTGACGTCGGTGGGCGCAAGCCGTCGCAGCGTGGCGAACACTTCGCTCATGCGGACGGAAACGGCCACCGCCGATCCAAATGCCTGCGCTTCCCGGCGGGCGTGCGCGAACAAGGCTGGAGCCCGGAGCTCCGAAAAACCGACAATCGAGGCGAACAGATCGGGAGCCGATGCTTTCGCCGCCGACGAACTCTCCATGAATTTCTCCTTCGGGGGCTCGTGGTATTTCGCGAAGACGAGACACTGCCTAATTATCAGCGCGCGACGCGGGTCGGTGTGACGATTGCGCCGCAAGCACCACTCAGGTCGCTGTCGTCTGGTGGAACGCGTTCTCGGCGCAAGGGCCGGCTGTCGCAGTTTTCGCGCTTGTCACAATCCGACACGCCGCGATGACGGATCGTTCGCTCATGAACGTCACGCCAACACCTAGAAAACGTCGCCGCAGCGTACTGTTTTTCGCGTGCGTTTCGACCTTCGCGGCCGCGTGTGGTCCGGACGATCCGCCCGAGCAGCCGACCTGGGCGCAGGTCGAACCGATCCTGCGCGCGGAGTGCGGCAGCTGCCATGGCTCCGGCGCGCTCGAGACGGGCGGAGGCATTCGCTTCGACTTCTACGATCTGAACACGAGCGCGTGCGGCCCGGACGTCCTGAGCGCCTTGTCCGACGTGAGCGCCGCGAAAAAGCAAAACGACGACATCGCCAAGGCGATCACGACGAAAGATCCCAACGTGCGGCCCCTCATGCCGCCGCCGCCTGCGCCCTACCTGACCGACAACGAGTGGCTCACGATCCTGAGGTGGACCGCGCGGCCTATCTTGGGCGACAAGCCACCGAACGATCTGCCGCCGCGGATCAGCCTGGAAGGAACGCCGTTCGTCG
>DATMZL010001117.1:0-5142 GCA_035607075.1 Polyangia bacterium | reverse complement strand
GACGAATCCGAAGGCGCCGGAGCGCTTCACTTGTTTTTCACGGTCGGTAGCCAATCTTGTTGATGGTCCCGGACGCGTCGTCCGAGAACGTGAGCAGCCCGGCGGGGTCGACCTCCACGGAGACCGGCCGCACCGACCATTGTCCCTCGCGCAGCGCACCGTTGTTCGATTCGCCGAGGAAGTTCTCCGCGGCGTTCGGCCCGCTGGCGCCCATCCGCAGGCGCACGATCAGCCGGCCCACCTGACCCGTCTCACGGTTCCACGAGCCGTGCGACGCCACGAACAGGTTGCCGCGGTATTCGGCCGGGTAGGCGGTGCCGGTGTACTCGATGATATCGAGCGGCGCGAGGTGCGCCCGCATCGCGAACGCGGGCGGGACGATCACGCTGGTGTCCTGGCAGCGCGCCTCGGTGAAGCCGCCCGGTTGGTCGGGGTCGAGGTGCTGGGTTCCGGGGCCCTTGGCCATTGCACCTGTCCAGATGCCTTCAGACCAGCAAAACGGGTACCCATAATTTCGGCCCGGGCGCGCCGTGTCGAAAAGGTTCACCTCTTCGCCCGGGTTGTCGTAGTGGATGTCGCCGCCGACCATGACGTTGTCGCGGCCATTCTCGACGCCCCACAGGCGGCCCTGGCTGTCCAGCGCCAGCCCCACCTCGTTGCGCAGGCCGGCGGCGAACAATTCGCCGCCTGTCGCCATGTAGCCACCGCTGGGGATCGCGCCCAGGTCGAAGCGCCGGATCACCGCGCGCGACGACGACGGCGTCATCGGATCGGCCGGCGCGTCGACGTTGCTGGCGCTGCCGATGCTGACGTAAAGGCGGTTTTGCGCGTCGATCAGCAGCGTCCGCGTCGAGTGGCCGCCGCTGCCGATTCCGCGCACGACGGTTTCCGGCGTGCCCGTCGACGTGCGCTGGCCCGACGTGTACGTCCACCGGTACACGGTCGTGTCCGACGACGCGTAGACATGCGTCGACGTGAACGCGACGCTGTGGTTGCCGCCCGTCACCGTCGCGAATGTCGAGCGCTCGGAGGTTTCGGACACGCCGTTAATGTTGGCGTCGTAGAGGACGGTGATGCGGCCGTTGCCGCCGACGAACAGGTCGCCATTGGGCGCGAAGGCGAGCTGCCGCGCCTGCGTCACGCCCGTCGCATAGCGGATCAGGCAGAAATGGCTGTCGGCGGTCCACGCCGTCATCAGCGCGGACGACGGCACGCTGTCGCACGAATTCGACGCTGCGGTGGTGCCGCCGGTGCCGCCCGCGCCTCCCGCCATTCCGCCGGCGCCGGTCGTGCCGCCGCGGCCGCCGTTGCCTGCCGCGCCGCCGGCTCCCGTCGTACCGCCGCGGCCGCCGTTACCGGCGCCGCCGCTCGTGCCGGACGAACCCGCGGCGCCGCCCGCGCCCGTCGTGCCGCCGCGCCCGGTGGTTCCCGCCGAACCTGTGGTGCCGGCCGAACCCGTGGTGCCGCTGGCGCCGGTGGTGCCCGCGGCACCCGTGGTTCCTGCTCCGCCACTCGTTCCGCTGACGCCGCCGTTGTCGCTGGTGCCGCCCGTTCCGGCCGTGCCGCCCGTCCCGGTCGTGCCGCCCTTGCCCGGTGTTCCGCCTTTGCCCGTCGCGCCTCCGGTGCCGGAGTTATCCGATCCGGAGCTCGAACACGCCAGCAACCCGACGCCACAAGCGATCGCCACCAGAGCCGAGCTGCGTGCGCTTCGCATGGGTGCCTCCCGGGCGGCAACCACGCCGCCGCGTCGTCGACCCGAAAATATCATAGAGTGGGCCCACCTAGTCGCTCCGCGCCGCAGGCGCCGTGTGCGACTATTGTTTTTCAGGTAGCCGCGATCCCGCGCTTCGCGCGGGGGCGGCTAGCAGGAGGGGCCCATGGTCAAACACTTGCTTCTGGTGGTGTCGGCGTTCTCGCTCACGTGCTCCAGCAAGGCGAAGCCGGGCGGGGGCGGCGAGAGCGGCAACTCGGTGCTCGAGCGCAACAACCACGCGTCGCGCGACGGACACTTCGTCCAGCCGGCGCTGACACGCGCGGCCGCCGCGACAATGGCAACCGACGCCGACTTCGCGGCGACGTTCACGGGCGCGATGTGGGCGTCGCCCCTTTACATGGAGAACGGGGTCAACCAGAAGGGCACGTTCTTCGTCGCCACGACCAGCAACGACGTCATCGCGCTCGATGAATCCACGGGCGCGACCATCTGGACCAAGAACGTCAGCACGCCGGCGACCGGCAGCGGCGTCGGGTGCGTCAACGGCAACGGCGGCATCCCGTCGCTGGGCATTCTCTCGACGCCGGTCATCGACGCGTCGTCGCGCACGATCGTCGTCGCCGGCGCGACAGGAGATCAGGACATCACCGATCATTTCGTGACCGCGCTGTGGATCGATGGCGGCATGGTGCAGCCCGGCTGGCCCGTCGACGTTTCCGGCAAGCTGCAGTTCGATCCGACCGTGCACAACCAGCGCAGCGCCCTGTCGCTGGTGAACGGTATCGTCTACGTCGCGTACGGCGGCTTCGTCGGCGACTGCGGCGCGTACCACGGCCGCGTCGCCGCCATCCCGATCGCCGGGCCGCAAAGTGTGGCGGGCTGGGCGACGGGCGGGCAGGGCGAGGGGATCTGGGCGTCCGCCGGCATGGCGTCCGACGGCAACACGGTGTTCGTCGCGACCGGCAACCGCACCGGCGGCGGCAGCTCGACCCACCAGGACAGCGAGGAGGTCGTCGCGCTGACCGGCATGGCGACCAAGGGGGCGACGTTCTTCCCGTCGCGCTGGCAGACGATGGACAACGGCGACGCGGATCTCGGGTCGGTCAATCCGATGTTCGTGCGGCAGGCGGGATCCACGCCCGCGAACATGGTCGTGCAGATCTCGAAGGACGGGCACCTGTATCTGCTGGATGCGGCGAACCTCGGCGGCAGCGACGGGTTCAAGGTCGACTTCCCGGTGGCGGCGAGCGGCATGTCGATCCACACCGCGCCGGCCGCTTACACGACCGCGCAGGGCCTTTATGTCGTGTTCTCGACGGACAGCGGCGCGATGTGCCCGGGCGGCGGTGGCGGGCATTCGATCGTCGCGGTGCGGATCACCGCCGGCAGCCCGCCGTCACCGGTTGTCGCGTGGTGCGGGGCGCTGTCGGGCGCGACGACCGCGCCGATCGCGACCACGACCGACGGTCAGGCGGACGCGATCGTCTGGTACATGAGCAACGGAAAGCTCGTGGCGCTGGACGGCGACACGGGCACGTCGCTCTACACCAGCAGCGACACGTGCAGCGGCGTCCACCAGTGGACGTCACCGATCGCGGTCAAGGGGCGGATCGTGGCGGGCGGGGACGGTCACCTGTGCTCGTGGTCGCCTCACTAGCCGCCCCCGCGAAGCGCGCGTGCGCGGCTATTTCTTGTTCGATGACGCCACGGCGATGCCCCAGGGTAACCCCGCCACCTTGATCCGCTTCTCCACCTTCCCGGTTGCGACGTCGACGACCGACACGTCGTTCGACGGTCCGTTGGCGGTGTAGACCTTTTTTCCGTCGGCGCTGACGGCGATTCCCCAGGGGCGGGCGCCGACGCCGTCGATCAACCGCGTGACCTTTCGCTGCGCCACATCGATGATCGCGACCGATTCGCCGCGGCCGTTCGATACGTAAAGCTGCTTGCCGTCGGGCGACAGCGCCGCGCCCATGGGCCGCGGGCCGAGCGCGGTCTTCGCGACCGGATCGATCTTGATCGTGCCGGCGGGCGCGTTCTTGACCGCGTCGAACACGGTCACGCCCGCGCCGTTCTCGCACGTCACGAAGCCGGTCTTACCGTCGCGCGAGAACACGATCGCGCGCGGGCGCGGGCCGGTCGCGATCACACCGCGCTTCGCGAACGTCCGCGCGTCGAACGCCGCCACCTGGTTGGCCTGCTCCGACGTCACGTAGACGACCTTGCCGTCGGGGCGGACGGTGACGCCCTCGGGCTCGCCGCCCGTCCCGAGCTTGCTCTTCACCTTGCCGCTGTCCAGGTCGAGGACACTGAGCGTGCCGGCGTCTTCGTTCGAGACGTACAGCGTCTTGCCGTCGCGCGACAGGTCGAACGATTCCGGATCGTCGCCGCTCGCGTACGTTCGCGCGAGCTTGCGCGTCGCGATGTCGACGACGCCCACGCCGTCGGCGGACCGGTCGGGCGGCGGCAGCTTCGATTCGTCGACGCCGGGCGCGGCCCGGGGCGACCCCGAAAGCGCGACGTAGAGCAGCTTGCCGTCGTGGGAAAGCCGGACGCCGCGCGGCCGCTTCCCGACCGGGACGCGCGCGACGACCTCGCCGCGATCGGCGTCGACGACGACGATCTCGCCGCCTTCCTCGGTGCTGACGTAGAGCTCGGTTGCCGCGGCGCGGCCGGCGAGGCCGGGAAAGGCGGCGAGGGTGGCGATTCCCAGAAGACCGACGAGCAGCGTCCGCATGGCCGAATGCAATACCACGCTTGACTCGACGGGGCGGGAAGGCAAAATAGGCACCCAAGCTCGCGAAAGGACAGCCAGCCATGAAGTGGGAAACCCCGGCCTTCGTTGAAATCAACATGAGCGCGGAAATCGGTGGCTACCAGAGCGATTTCTCCGATCGCGACCCGCGCGATCCGGTCGTCGAGCAGGTCGAACGTCGGATCGAACGTCGGATCGACCGCTCCGATCGCGACTAGTTCCTTTTGAAAGTCCGCGTCCTCGGGTCTGCCGCTGGCGGCGGCTTTCCGCAGTGGAACTGCGGCTGCTTCAATTGCCGCGAGGGGCGCCGGTCGGGTGGGCGCGCCCAGCCCCGCACCCAAGAATCGGTCGCCGTCAGCGGCGACGGCGAATCGTGGTTCCTGATCAACGCGTCGCCTGAGATCCGGTCGCAGATCGAAGCGTGCTCGGAGCTGTGGCCAAAGGCCGAGCGGCACTCGCCGATCGCCGGGATCCTGCTGACCAACGGCGATCTCGACCACTGCCTGGGTTTGCTGTCGCTGCGCGAATCCCACCCGCTGGTCCTGTACACGACCGGCGCCGTACGCGCGGGGTTCACGGAAGGGAACGTGCTGTACCGGACGCTCGAACGCTTTCCCGGTCAGGTGACGTGGCGGCGGCTCGACCTCGGGCGCGAGCAGCCGCTGGGCGGCGG
>DATMZL010001177.1:0-5452 GCA_035607075.1 Polyangia bacterium | reverse complement strand
GTGGCGAAGGTGCGCCTGCTGCACCCGCTTGTCGGCCGCGACATCTAATACCGCGTCAAGGTGCTTGCGGTTCGCGACCCAGCCGCTCGCAGCGTCCCGCCCCCGGTTCCCGGGGTGGTCGAGCTCGATCCGGAAGAGATCCTAGAAGCATAAAGACCTCCCCCGGACCCCCTGTCCGGGCGACGCGACCGTGCACAGCTTTCTTTTCGGGGAGGCACGTCTCTCCGGGAGGAAAGGAAATCGTCATGGCGAGCACGAACGAGAAGGGGGAAAGTCGCGGGCGGGGGTTCGCTGGGATGGATCCGGAGCGTCAGCGCCAGATCTCGTCCCAAGGCGGCAAGGCGGCTCATCAGAAAGGAACGGCACACGAGTTCGACTCCAACGAAGCGCGTGAGGCTGGCCGCAAGGGCGGCATGGTCAGCGGCGGGCGACGCCGCGCGCGCGAGCAAGCACAGCAGAGCCGCCGAGAGCCGGAGCGCGAGGGCAGCGAGCGAGAATCCGAAGAGAGCACGGACACCAGCTCCGACGCATCACCCACCGCAGTTTGACCTGATGCACACGGGCCCCGCCTGGGGTTCCGACGAGAGACCCGTGTAAACTGACGTCGTGGATTCGCACGACGATGCGGGCCTCGTCGCCACCGGCGGCACGCTGGACCCGGACACGCTGATCGCGGCGTACCGGTCGGGGATCTTTCCCTGGTCGTCCGATCCGGTGATCTCTTGGTGGTCACCGGATCCTCGGGCGATCTTCGACCTCGACGGGTGGCGCCCGCATCGGAGCACGGCGCGCAGCGTCCGCCGGGCGGGATGGCGGTTCACGGTCGACGGCGACTTCGCGGGCGTCATGCGCGCCTGCGCGGCGCCGTCGTCCGATCGCCCGTCGACCTGGATCACGCCGGATTTCGAACGCTCGTACCGCGAGCTGAATCGGCGCGGGCTGGCCCACAGCATCGAAGTGTGGGACGAAAACGAGATGGTGGGCGGGCTCTACGGGGTCACGCTGGGCGGGTTCTTCGGCGGCGAATCGATGTTTCACCGCGCGACCGACGCGTCGAAGGCGGCGGTCGGCTTCCTGATCGAACGGCTGCGCGCGGGAGGGTTCGTCCTGTGCGACGCGCAGGTGCCGACGCCGCACCTGGCGCGCCTGGGCGCGATCGAGATCCCGCGCGCGGACTACCTGGCGCGCTTGCGGCGCGCGCTGGCGGTGCCCGCGAAGCTCACGGCTTAGATCGCGTCGGGCGCAGACGGGCTTCGCCCGTCGGAGCCCATCGCGGGAGGTTGGGACCCTCCCAGGGTTCCCAGTTTATTTGACGGGCGCGGGCGGCGCGGGCGCGGGCTGCGCGACGCAGACGCGGTTGCGGCCCGCGCGCTTGGCCGCGTAAAGCGCCTCGTCGGCGCGCGCGACGAAGTCGACCGTCGTCGCGATCGCGAGGCCGGGCGCGTAGGACACGCCCACGCTGATCGTCACGGGGATCTGCGTGTCGCCGGACGTGAACGGGTGCGCCTCGACGGCGGCGCGGAGACGCTCGGCCAGCGCCGTCGCGGCGGACACGTCTGCGCCGCGCACGATGATCGCAAACTCTTCGCCGCCGTAGCGCGCGAATATCTCTTCTTCGCCGAGGATCGCCGTCACCACCGTCGCGAGCTGCACCAGCACCTGGTCGCCCGCCTGGTGGCCGTGCACGTCGTTGATGCGCTTGAAATGATCGATGTCGAGGAAGATCAGCGACAGCGGCGCGGCATCGTGACGAAGCGAATACTGCAGCTCGCTCTCGATGCGCTCGCCGAAGTAGCGCTTGTTGTAGGCGTGCGTCAGCCCGTCGCGCAGCGCCGATTCGGACATCTGGCGCTGGAACGCCTCCTCCAGCTGGTCCTGGTAGCTGAACTTCAGGATGGTCGTCGACCCGAGCAGGATCTTGTCGCCCTCCGACAGCGCCTGGCGCGTCACGCGCACGCCGTTGCAGTAGGTGCCGTTCGTCGATCCCAGGTCCTCCAGCATCATCTGTCCGTTCTCGTTCACGATGCGGGCGTGGTCGCGCGAGATGCCGTCGTCGACCAGCCGGAGATCCGCCTTGTCGCCGCGGCCGATGACAAGGCGGAGCTTGTCCAGCTTGTACATCTGGCCCAGGTTGGAGCCCGCCATCACGAGCAGGTAGGCCTGTTCCCCGGTGACGACCTGCGCGTCGGGCGCGGGCGAAGTCCGGGTGGTGTCGTCGAGCGGATCGCCGACGCTCTTCTCCCCCATCCTTGTTAGTGTACCGACGGGCGCGACCCCTGCGCAATTCGGCAATGCACGTCTTGACGGGCACCAGCGGGTTTTCGTATCCCGCGTGGCGCGGGAGCTTCTATCCGGAGAAGCTGCCGGCGGAGAAGATGCTCGCGTTCTACGCGCGCAAACTCGGCGCGGTCGAGATCAACAACACGTTCTACCGGATGCCGCGGCGCCCGCTGCTCGAGCGCTGGGCGGCGGAGACACCCGCGTCGTTCCGCTTCGCGATCAAGAGCCCGCGCCAGATCACGCACATGCGGCGGCTGGTGAACGTCGCCGAGATGGTCGCGCGGCTCGCGAAGGGCGTGGCCGTGCTCGGCGATCGGCTGGGGCCGATCCTGTTCGGGCTGCCCGCGACGCTGCGCAAGGACGTCGCCGTCCTCGACGGGTTCTTGAAGGTTTTGCCGTCGGGGATGCGCGCCGCGCTCGAGTTTCGCGACCCGTCGTGGTTCGCGGACGACACGTACGATGTCCTGCGCCGGCATGACGCCGCGCTGTGCGTAGCCGACTCGGAAGAGCTGGCGACGCCGCTGGTGGCGACGGCGCGCTGGGGATACCTGCGGCTGCGGCGCGCGGACTACGCGAAGGCAGCGCTGCGGCGGTGGGCGAAGCGCCTGCAGGCGCAGCGATTCGAGCGCGCGTTCGTGTTCTTCAAGCACGAAACTGAAGCGGCGGGGCCGGCCCTTGCCGATTCTTTCGAAACGATGATGATCTGAAGTCGTCCGGACAGATCGTCCCTGTCAAAAATTTGGATGATATCCCACCTCGGATTACACTGGCACACACCATGGCAAGAGCAATCGCGGGCGCCACGATCTCCTTCGGGCTGGTCTCGATCCCTGTGAAGCTGTTCGCGGCGACACAGGCGTCGTCCAGCGTTTCCTTCAACCTGCTGCACGGCAAGTGCAAGAGTCGGCTGAAGCAGCAGTACATCTGCCCGACCGACAACGAGATCGTCCACCGCGACGACATGGTGAAGGGCTACGAGTTCGCGAAGGACCAGTACGTGACGTTCACGAGCGACGAGCTGAAAGCGCTGGAGGAGAAGGCGACCGGCAGCATCGACATCGCCGAGTTCGTTCCGCTGTCGGCCATCGATCCCGTGTACTTCGATCGCCCGTACTACCTCGGCCCCGAGAAGGGCGGCGACAAGGCGTACCTGCTGCTCGCGGAGGCGATGAAGGAGAGCGGCCGCGCCGCGCTGGCCCGTTACGCCGCGCGCGGCAAGCAGTACCTGGTCATGCTGCGCCCGAGCCACGATGGCCGCGCGCTGGTGCTGCAGCAGCTGCTGTACGCCGACGAGGTCCGCTCGCTGTCCGACGTGCCGCTGCCCGACGGCGAGGTGCGCGAGCCCGAGCTGAAGCTGGCGATGCAGCTCATCGACCAGATCGCGTCGGAGACGTTCGATCCTACGCAGTACCGCGACGAGGTGCGGGAGCGGATCCAGGCCGACATCGAAAAGAAGGTCCAGGGCCAGGACATCACCGAGGCGGCCGAGCCCAGCGCGGAGCCCGCCCGCATCATCGACCTGATGGCGGCCCTGAAGGCGAGCCTCGGCAAAGGCAAGTCCGAGAAGCCCGAGGCAGCGCCCGCGCCCGCCGCGAGCGAAGAGGCGCCGGCCGCCTCGCGCCGGAGCGCGCAGAAGTCTGCGGCCGCCCCTGCCGCCGAGCCGAAGCGCGCCCGCAAGCGTTAGTCGCTCCGCGCAGTCGCGCTCGAAGTTATCCACAGGCGCGCGTTCGAAATCAGCGCGCCCTCGAGCGGCGCTGTTATAGTCCGCGGCGCGTGACCGGCTACACCACACAGGACGTCGCGCGGATGATCGGCGTCAGCGCGGGCCGCTTGCGCGCGTATCTGCGCGCCGGTGTGCTGTCGCCCGAGAAGGGCACGCGCGGCGAGCTGCGCTTCTCGTTCCAGGACCTGCTGCTGCTGCGCAAGGCCGAGGGCCTGGTGAGCCAGCGCATCTCGCCTCACCGCGTGCGCCGCGCGCTGAAGAAGCTGCGCGAACGCCTCACCGACGAGCAGCCGCTGACCGGCGTGTCGCTGGGGACCGACGGACCGCAGGTCGTCGTCCACGAACGGGGCGCGCGCTGGCAGGCCGAATCCGGTCAGGTGCTGTTCACGTTCGAGAAGCAGGAACTGACGGACAGCGGCGCGGTGCCGCTGGTGGCGCTGCCCACCCGCCCGACGGCGGGCGAGCGCCCGACGGGCGACGTGGTGCCCCCGACGGTCGAGGAAATCTACGAGCTCGCGTGCGATCTCGACGAGGCGGATCCCGAGCGCGCCGAGTCGAGCTACCGCCAGGTCATCGCGCAGGCCCCTCAACACGCCGATGCGCACATCAACCTGGGCCGCATCCTGCACGAACGCGGCGATCTGCCGTTCGCCGAGGAGCACTACCGGCGCGCGCTCGCGATCCGCCCCAACGATCCGACGGCCAGCTTCAATCTCGGGGTCGTGCTGGAGGACAGCGGGCATCACGCGGACGCGCTGGATGCCTACCGCCGCGCCATCGACGCCGACCCGCGCAACGCCGATGCGCACTACAACGCCGCCCGCCTCTACGACCTGACGGGCGACTACGCGGCGGCACTGCGGCACCTCCGCATTTGCCGCGATCTGGCGCGCCGCCAGCGCTAAAAAGAGACGCGACCGGCCGCTTGCCCCGGTCACGGCTGAGCGTTACCTTGTTCGGCAACCTGGTGGCCCTCCCCGAGCTTTCCTGCCGTTCGATCCTGATCGTCGACGACGACCCCGACGTGCGTGACGCCGTGGCCAGCGTCCTGGTCGACGAGGGGTATGGCGTCACCGGCGTGGGCAGCGGCCGCGAGGCGCTGCAGCACCTGCAGCAGCACATGCTGCCCAGCCTGATCCTGCTGGACATGATGATGCCCGAGATGGATGGATGGCTGCTGCGCCAGGAGCTGAAGAAGTCGCCCGACCTCGCGTCGATCCCGATCGTCATCCTTTCGGGCCACGGCGACGTGCGCGACGCCGCCCTGGCCCTCGGCGCCGTCGACTACCTGCGGAAGCCCCTTCGCGTGGACAGCTTGCTGGAGATCGCCGAGCGCTACTGCCGCCCCGTGTTCCTGAACTAACGCGTTAGTATGCGCGTGGATGCGCAACCGTCGCTGGGCCGTCGCCGCGTTCGCGGGGGTTCTGGCGTTGGCGCGCGCTGCGCACG
>DATMZL010001275.1:0-6983 GCA_035607075.1 Polyangia bacterium | reverse complement strand
GACGCGAACGATGCGCGGATCGTAGGCGCGCGCCGCCGCGTCAGCGAGGCGGAGCAGCGCGACCTTGTCGACGCCCGGCCGCGCCAGCGACGGCTCTGTGACGCGATAGCGATCGGCCAGCGGCACCGGGCGCACCGCGATCGGCCCGGGCACCGCCCCGCTGGCGGCGATCTGCGCAGCCGTGCGCGCCGCCTCGGTCATGCGCGCCTCGTCCAGCTCCTCCGTGTAAGCGTAGCCGGTGGCGTCGCCGCGCAGCACGCGCACGCCCAGGCCCAGCGTCACGCCGCGGCCGACGGTGCGGATGCGCCCGTCCTCGAGGACGTAGTCTGCGCCCGAACGGTGCTCGAAGTAGAGGTCTGCGTAGTCGCCGCCCGACGACAGCGCCGCGGCCAGCAACCGCTCCGCCAACGCGGCGTCGATCGCGTCCAGCGGGGACACGGGTGGTGTGACGGCGGCGGTCATCGCCGCGCCTCCGGCGCACGTCCCGCCAGAGACGCCAGCGTGCCATCGATCGCGTCGGCCGCCTGGCGGATCTGCTCCTCGCTGCCGCCCAGCCACACGCGTCCGACCGCGCCGAACGTGACCATCTCCAGCATGCGGATGTCGGCGCGCTTCTCGGCTTCGTTGGCCGCCAGCGCCGCGTAGCCCGCGGGCGCCACCTCGAGCGTGTACAGCGTCTCGCCGTCGCGCAGCATGTCGCCGTGTCGCATGCGGTTGATCATGGCCGACTGGTGGCCGTCGATGCCAGTGATGATTTCGCGCGACAACGTCCGCGGCGTCATGCGATCGGTCTCGGCGAGTTTCAATTCTCCGAGAATCGCCGCCGCTGCCGCGCGCACCTCTCCCTGATCGAACGCGTGCAGCTCGAGCAGGCCGTACGCGCGTTCCACGATCTGCATCCCGGGGGCGACCCGCGCGCGTTTCAGCGCGACGTCGGTCAGCGCGTTGATGGCGATCCCGGGCGCGATCTCGACGACCAGCGACGCCTGTCCGTCGAGCGGCAAGAACCCCTGCGCGACGGTCTGCAGGAAGCCGGCGAGCTGCGGCTGAAGGACGTCGATGAACGTGAGGGCTCGCAGCTCCATTGGGCGGGAGGATACCTCAAGCGGCTCGCCCTCACCCTGCCCTCTCCCGCACGAACGCCGCCCGAAAGCGGCTTGCCCTCGCCCTACCCTCTCTCGCGCGAACGCCGCCGAAAGCGGCTTGCCCTCACCCTGCCCTCTCCCGCAAGCGGGAGAGGGGATCTTCTAGGAGGCGCGTTCGGGCGGCAGGCCGAGCTCGTTGCCCGTGTGGTCCTTGATCTTCGAAAGCCCGCGCACCTCGACCTGACGGATGCGCTCGCGCGTGAGGTTCAGGATCGCCCCGACCTCCTCCAGCGTGATGCCGCCGCGATCGGCGACGTCCAGCGAGCAGGTCTCCGCCATCTCCCAGACTTCCAGGTGCGGGAAGTTCAGCTTGATCGCGCCGGTCTGCGGGTTGACGTCCAGGTACAGGTGGTGCGAGCAGCTCACGAACGGACACGGGCGCGGCATCGTCGCGCATTCCTCGCGGCACTTCGGACGCTCGACGTCCGACGGGTAGACGAGCAGCTCCGACAGCCGCCGTTCGTCACGCGTCAGGCGTTTGGGCGCGATCGTCTTCGAGCGGACACGCCCGTCGCGTCCGGCCGAATGCACCTTGCGACGGATGCGCGCAACTTCGGGTTGTGGAACGTCGTCGTCTTCGTAGTGGGGATCGTCGAAATCGTCATCCATGGGGCTCCTCCTCGGTCGGTCGCTCAGCCACGGTCACCTTCAATACAGGTCGCTCCCACCGCCGGCTGAAGCGCCGCCGCCGGAAGGTTCGAGATGCTCAGAAATTCGTCGCTCGAGGCTGGCGATGCGCCGGACCAACTCGCCGGCGGCGCGCTTCGCCTCGGTGATCTCGCGTTCCAGCTCGCGGCGCCCGTCGGCGGCCACGCCCGGTGCCTTCGCCTCACGCTCGAAGCCGCTGATCAGCTCGCGCAGATTCTTCTCGACGGATTCGATGTCGTCTTTGAAGCGGGCGAACGACCGCTGGATCTCCTCGATCGTGCGGTCCTCCGCCATCATCCCCTTCACGACGTTCACGCGCCGAATGACGTGCGACGGGTAGAGACCGCACGAGCCGCGGTGCTTGCCTTTGCGGCCGACCCGCACCGAACGCGGCAACAAGCCGAGCTGCACGTACTTGCGCAGCGTCGCCTCGGAGAAGCGAATCCCGCGCGTCTCGAAGACGTCGACGATCTGGCGCGACGTCATGCCATCGGGGCACGCGCGCTCGATCTCTTCGATCTCGCGATCGTCGAGTAGCCCGCGCAGCGAAGCCGGCGCGCGCGCGCCCTCGTCGGCGAATCCGCCGGGAGTGCGCGAGGTGGAGAGTGGCCGCTTCATTATCTAATACTGAACCTAATCTATTGAATAGAATCTGCTCAATAGAAAAACGACTGTGATTATGTTCAGTGACTCCTGCGGCGCGACTGTCGCGAGCGCGTTCGCGCGGCGGAGCGTGTCCTTAGACCGAGTGTCGAGGGCGCCCTATACTGGCGACTCATGCGCGTCGCGCTGGCTGCCGCCGCAATCACGATCGCCGTCGCTGCGTCGGCGTCGGCCGACACCGCGCGAACGGGCGGCAGCAGGGAGCGCCGCTTCTTCAGCGCACGCCACGGCGTCGGTGTCGACGCGCCTCCCGGCTGGTCGCTGTCGCAACACACGGGCTATCCGACGGTGCTGGTCGCGCTGGTGCATCCGGGCGGTAGCCGGATTTCGCTCGCCGTCGACCGCACGACCGTCAAGGACGCCGCCGCGCTCGTCGAGCAGAGCAAGCCCGGCTTGCTCGCACAGGGACTGACGATCGACAAGGTCGCGCCCGGCCCGCGCGACGGCGTGCAGGTGGACGCGCGCGCCGTCGGCCGCAACCAGGCGTTGCGCCAGCTCTACATCGTTCGCAAGATCGCCGGCGGGGCCGACACGCGCCAGGCCGTCGTCGTCACGCTGTCGACGCCCGTCGGCGATCTCGCCGCCGCGAGCGGTCCATTCGACTGGGTGCTGGCGCACCTGACGTTCGAGGCGCCGATTCGCCTCGACGCCAAGCCCGAAGCGAAACCCGAAGCGAAGCCCGACGCCGGTCGCTGAACCAGAGCCAGCGCTACGACGTCGCGTCGCCGGCGACGAACGTCAGCGGCAGCTCGCCGTGAAACAGGCGACCGAACGCCGCGATCGCATCGGCGCCCACGGTTTCGCTGGACGGCCGCCCGTAAGGCACGCTCATGTACTTCCACATCTTCTTCCACCAGCGGACCGGGCCCCTGTCGACGCACCCGAGCCGCCGATCCGAGGGCGCGCAGTAGAGGCGCACGTGCATGTGATCGTCGTGCACCTCGGCGTCGCTGGGCTGCTTCATGATGAAAGACGCGCGCGCCACCAGCGCCGGATCGTCCCCTTCCCTCGTCGCCTCCTGCAGCAGCGCGGCGGCGAGGCCGCGGTGGATGAAGATCCACTGCACCTCGTTCTCCGGATCGGCGAGCAGCGCGCGCACGAACGCCCAGTTGCGGCGCGCATCGAAGCGCACCGCCGGTACGGCGGCAGCGGGCGCGCGCACGCCGTGCGGCGGCGACCAACGGACGGCGCGGCCGCCGTCGGGCGCGAAGTGGAACATCGCCTCGCCGGGACGAACGGGCCGGCCCTCGCGATCGATCCCGTAAAAGAAGACGTCGACGTCGCGACCGCTCTGGTGCGACTTGTGTTCCGCCGAATCACCACCGCTCCGCCGCGAAAGGTCGCCGATGGCCGCGACGCCGCCCGGATCGCTGCGCTCGACCGCGCGCGCGGTCCGCACGACCGCGCCGACCAGCTCCTCGGTCGCGAAGTTCGCGTGCCGCGTCCGCCACGGCGCGGGGACTATGTAGCCCTCACCGTCGAACGGCAGCTGCGCCGGATGCCGGAGCGTCCCGTCGGCGTGCGTGCCGATCGACGCGCTTCCGAACTCGAACGCCAGCGGGCCTGCACAGCCGCCGCCGGCGACCGCAGCAAAAACTAAAGCGAAGACGGCGGCTAGCCGTACGCCTTTTCGATTCGCTCCTGGTCTTCCTTGCAGCGGATACACAGCGTCGTTTCGAGTCGGGCCTCCAGGCGTTTCAGCGAAATCGGCTCGCCGCACTGTTCGCACACGCCGAAGGTCCCTTCTTTAATCTTCTCGAGCGCGTGATCGATTTTCTGGAGGAAAACCTTCTCGCGTCCACGCAGCCGGAATGTGAACGAGTGCAGATACTCCGACGACGCCAGGTCCATTTCGTCCGGCAAATCGTCGGCGTCCAGCGTCATGTCCTCGTTCAAGGTCCTCTGCGCGTTGCGCAGAATCTCCTTCTTCTTGGACAGCAGGATGTCGCGAAACCGCTTGAGATCTTTCTTCTTCAGCCCGGTCCCTTCCATGGCCATCCCCGCGCCGTGAGGCGCTACTGGTGTGTGAAATAGCCCGCTAGAATAGTGGGGCGAAATAGACCCGTCAAGGATGGCCGCTTCTTCGCGCAGTTTCCTCCTCTTTCTCGGCTCCCTTCCCTCTTCCGGCGATTTTGGCGATCGACGGCCCAGCTTCGGTGCCCGCGGACGCGCGCGCGGGTTTTCCGACGGAACACCGACGGCATTCCTTGACACCAGACCGTGGGAAATCTTACACTGTCCCACCTCGACCACCACGACGGGAGGCATCGTCATCCAATGGGCGGTTCCGACAAGCGCAAGCAGAGCCTGTACTTCCCCGAAGAGATGTTGAAAGAAATCCAGGATGAGGCCACCCGCCAGGACCGTTCCCTGTCGTGGATCGTCCAGAAAGCCTGGAAGATCTCCCGTAAGGAGATCATGAAGTACCCCTCGGTGAATGAGTTCCCCGGGGAAGAAGACGAGCGCGGCGCAACCGAGTAGCGCTGGCCCGACCGAGCGATTTAAGTAGTGGCCGGCCGGGATTTCCTGCTCATTGCCGACGCGGTCGCCCCGCTGGGCGAAGGCGTTTCGCCGTTGGGCGCCGCGGGGTTGAGCCGTGCGCTGGCCGCGCTCGGGCATCGGACCATCGTGCTGACGTTGGCCAGCGCCGACGTCGCCTCGCGTGTTCCCGGCCTGGCGCGGCGCCTGCGCACCGTATCCGCCATCGTCGGCGGGCACACGCACGAGCTGACGTTGTTCGAGGGCCGCGCGCTGCTGAGCGACGCGCAGCTGATGGTCCTCGGGGCCGCGCCAGAAAGCCGTGCTGAGACCGCCGCCCTGCTCGCTGCGGCTGTGCGGTCGCTAGCTACCGACAAGCTGATCACGCCCGAGGTGACCATCGGCTGGGGCGAGCCGGCGTCCGCCGCGCTATCGGCCACTTCGGCCGCGGTGCGCCTGTTCGTCTTGCCGACCGGCCGCCTGGGTCCGTCGCTGGCGCCGCCGGAGGCCGAGCTGCTCGGTCCGCTGCTGCTCGGCGACGAATCCGCGTCGCATTCGCTGGTGGCGCTCGGCTGCCTGGGCGCCAACGCGATCGTCGCTCCCAGCCCCAGCGCGGCGCGCGCGACCGAGGGCGACCCGGGCCTGGCGTCACGCGCGTCTGACGAGCCGGTGATCGCCGTGCGCTTCGGTTGCGACGATCCACCCAACGATCCGGCCAGCGATCCTGCCCTGCCCGCCAACTTCAGCGCGGCGGCCCTGGCAGGCAAAGCCGAGTGCCGCCGTGCGATCGCGCGCCGCTGCTCGCTCGCGCTCGGGCCGCGGACGCTGCTGCTGACGACAGGTCCGCTGCTGCGCGACGGCGGCGCGGAGGCGATCCTGGGCGGCATCGAACGCCTCGCGCCTTTCGACGTGGCCACGATCATCGTCCCGCGAGGCGACGCCGAGATGGTCGAGCGGGCACGCCTGCTCGCGCTCAAGCAACCAGGGCGCGTCGCGTTGTTCCCCGGCGTCGAAGCCCCCGACGAACGCCTGGCGCGCGGCGCCGCGGACGCCATCCTGCTCGGCGACGATCACGATCGCATTGGCCGCGCCGCCGGACTCGCATTGCTTTACGGGACCCTGCCGATCGCCCCGGAGGTCGGCGCGAACCGCGACTACCTCGTCGACTACGACGCGGGATCGCGAACCGGCCACGCGATCCTGTACGGAGCGACGGCGTCGCCGTTCGAGGTCGAGAGCGCGGTCCGGCGCGCGCTGACACTGCGAGCGGACGGCGACGTCTGGACGCCGCTCGTGAAGGCGCTGATGGCGAGCGCGCCGCGCTGGTCGGCAGCCGCAACCGCCGTCGTCGAGATCGCGGCCCAGTACCTCGACGGTACCGCGACCGCACCGACCAACTGAACCTGATCGCGGTTAACGGTTCGCGAGACGCGTGATGCGCACGCCGAGCTCGCCGTCGATATCGACGATCTCGCCTTCCGCCCACACCTCGCCACCGACCCGAAGCGTGACGCCCGTCCGGCTCTTGCCCGTCGCGAGAACGGCGCCGGGCGCCAGCCCGAGCAATTCGTCGCCGCGAAGCGAGATACGCCCGATCTCGGCGACGACCTCGATCGATGCCGCGGCCAGTACGGTGGTCGTATCCGTGTTCGATCCAGAAGCGCTCATGTTTCCCTCCTCGCGTGATAGGGGCGAAAACCCACCGACGAGCAACAGCTTCCCGTCGGCGTCCGCGGTGACATCCGCGGCGTGATCGCCAACGCGCAATCGGGCGTTCCACGGCGCATTCGCCACGAACGCTGACGCGCGGGCGCCGTCGAAGACGATCGCGTCCCCGACGGCGACCCCGGCGAGCGCCGCGGCCGGCACGTTCGTCGCGGCGATCTCGACGTAACCGCGCACCGGGATGCGCGTCGCCCGCGCCTGCCAGGCGTCCCCACCGCCCGTCGCGACAAGCACCCCACCCGCCGGCGGCGTCAACCGAAGCCACCCCGACGCAATCACCGTCTCGAGACGGTGATTGCGTCGGGGTGGCTTCGGTTGACGCCG
>DATMZL010000006.1:0-2695 GCA_035607075.1 Polyangia bacterium | reverse complement strand
CGGCGTCAACGTGGGCATGCTGGACATGAGCACGCAGGCGGCGGCGTACACGAACCTTGTCGGCGTCGCGAGCGCCGGCACCGGCGCGGGCACCTCGATGATCACGTGCGCGTCGCTGGCCATGCCGCGCGTGGCCGCCAGCAACGCGGCCGGCAGCCTCCTCCTCAACAAGGTCGCGAGCAAGCTGGCCGGCGTGACCGCGGCCTGCGGTTCTCCAATGCCGTTGCCCGCCACGGCGGCCCCGCTGACCCAGGCCCAGGTCGATCTGATCAGTGCGTGGATCGGCGCGGGCGCGCTAAACGACTGACCGTCGAATCCGCGAACGGATGGCGGCGGCGCCTCACTTCATCGTGCCGCCGCTGTTCGTTCCGCCGCTCGTCCGCGTGCCGGTGGTCGTTCCGGTTCCGCCGCCGCTGGTCGAGTCGGTCGTGCCCGTCGTACCGCCGGTCGAGCCAGACCAGTCGTTGCTGCTAGAGGCGCCGGAATTGGTCGAGCCGTTCGAGCCCGACAGCGGACTGCGATCCCGCGCGGGGTCGACGCTGGGCAGGCTGGTGCTGCTCCCCATCGGCGTGGACATCCCGCCGAAGCCGGGATCCGACGAGACCGGCGGGACGATGCCGGTGCCCGGGCCGAGCTGCGCAAACGTGACGGCGAGCAGGACCGTGCTCAACATCTTCGCGACCTCCACTGATAACGTGCGCTTTCTGTCGCAAACAGAAAGCGCGGCCGTTCAGGGCGTGCAGAAGGTCGCGGTCGGGATGGTACAGGTCGCGCCCACCGTTCCGTCGCAGCTCGCGCCCGTGAACAGCCCACACGACAAAGCGACCGTGCACGGTTCGCCGACGCCGAGGATCGGCACGCAGGTGGGCGGCGTCTGTGCCGTGTCGCAGTACGAGTCGCGCAGGTTGCACCCCTCGGCGCGGCCGCCGACACACGGACCGCTGGACGGCAGCGCCACGCAGGCATGCGTCGCCGGATCGCACGCGAGCGATGACAGAAGCACGCCGCCGCACTGGTAGAAGGCGTCGCAGCTCTGACCGACGGCGCCGGGCATCATGCAGGTGGAATGCGTGAGATCGTCGCTCGGGACGCAGGCGAGGTTGGTGTCGCACGCCCCGGGCACGCCGCTGCATGTGTCGCCGAGGAGACCGGGCGCTTTGCACGTGTAGTCCAGCGTCCCGGCCGAAGACAGGATCGGCTCGCAGTGCAGCCCGTGCTGGCACGTCAGGTGGCTGCCGCAGGGCTGGTCGAGGCCGCCCGGCGCGACCACGTCGTCGCACTTCGCGATCCCCGTCTGGGTGTTCGTGGTACAGACCTGATTGGCCGCGCACTGCGTGTCGTTTCGGCAGTCGCTGCCCGGCGACGCCGTACAGACGCCGTTACACAAAGTCGTGGCGGGATCGCCGCCCGCATCGGCGCAGAAGCTGGTCGGGCCGCTGCATGCGGCGTCGGCGACGCAGCGCTCGCCGTCGGCGAGGGTGCCCTTGAAGGCGCCCGCGCACTGCGAAAGGATGTTTGGCGTCGCCTGGCTGCAGTCGGCGCGACGGATGGTGTCGAGGCAGGCGTCCGCCATGATCGGATCGTACGTGACCTTGCCCGCGTGGGCCGAGGCGATGACTGACGCGAGCGACTGGAACGTCGGCGAAGCGAACTCGTTCGCGTAGAACGCGCGGCAGATGTCGACGTCCGACATCAGATGGCAGCGCACGAGGGCCGCGCACTCGGCCTCCGTCGCCTCGGCCGGGAAGTCGGCCAGCGCGATCGGTCTCAGCGACGGATTGTTGCTGCCGCCGCAAGTCAGAGCGGTCAGCCCGAGTGCGGCGATTACCGCGGCGAGGTGCTTCATGGCGCGTCTCTATCGTTAGCGAAACAGCCAGGCCCGTCAAACCGCCTTTGAGTAGAATCGCCGCCAGCCATGCCCGCCGCCGTCGAGACCGCCGCGCGCGTTCCCCCGCTGCGGCGGTTGTTCGCCACGCGTTACGTGACCGCGCTCCGCGAGGGCGGCTCGGTCCCGGCGGTCGTCGAGGCCGACGACGGCGGGCTGTGGGTCGCGAAGTTCCGCGCCGCGGCGCAAGGGGGACGGGTGCTCGCGGCCGAGCTGATCGTCGGCGAGCTCGGCCGTGCGGCCGGCCTGCGTATCCCCGAGCTGGCGCTGATCGATCTCGACGCCGCGCTCGGGCGCAGCGAACCGCACCAGGAGATCCAGGAGTTGCTGATCGCCAGCGCGGGCACCAACCTGGCGATGGCGTTCCTGCCGGGCGCGATCGGCTACGACGTCGCCGCGCGCCGGCCCATCGCCGGCGATCTCGCGTCGGCGATCGTCGCGCTGGACCTGTTCGCGACCAACGTCGACCGCACCGCGCGCAACCCGAATCTGCTCTGGAGTGGCGGCCAGCTGTGGCTGATCGACCACGGCGCCTCGATGTTCTGGCAACACGGCTGGGACGGCGCGCAGTCTTCCACCCAGCTGGTAGCTTCGGCGGCGCGTCCGTTCAACCGCGCGGGCGAGCACGTGCTGCTGGCGTTCGCCGACGCGCTGCCCGCCGCCGGCGCGGCGCTCGCCGCGGCGCTGGACGACGACGCCATCGATCGCGTCGTCGCGGCCGTGCCTGACGCCTGGTTGGAGGGCCCCGGCGCCGACACGCTTCGCGCCGCCCAGGGCGTCTGGCTGCGTGCGCGGCGGGCGGCGCTGCCG
>DATMZL010001352.1:0-2624 GCA_035607075.1 Polyangia bacterium | reverse complement strand
GTCGACCTGGCCGGCCGCCCGGCGCGCCATGCGGCTCGCCCAGTCATAGGCCAGCCGCGTCTCCTCGGCCCGCCAGTGCGCGCCGTCCCAGATGAACCACAGCCCGCGTGTGTGATCATACCGCAACCGGCCGCGATAATTCGCTTCGAACGCGTCCGCGATCCCCGCCTCGCTGACCCGTTCACCACCAGCCGGGGTCGTCAGGGCCGCCAATGCCTCGCCCGAAAGCTCCCCCGGCACATCGGCCAGTGGGTCCTCCGCGATCGGCGCGAACTCGGCCGCCGCGTGCCGCGACGGCCGCTTCCAGCCGGGCACGGCATCCCGCGCCAGCGTCATCAGCCAGCCGATGCCAAGGCGATCGGCCGGCGACCGCTTCCAGTGTTCCCAATGCTCGGCGGTCGCCTCGGCGTCGTATTTCAGCTCTGACCGTTGCGACCACAGGTCGAACGCCTCGAATCCTTCATCGCTACCCTCGGTCGCGTTGACCGTGGCCAGCCCGATTTTCACCCACGCGTCCCAGTGCAGATCCTCGTTGGGTATCACCTCCAGCGCCGCCGTCACGTCCTCGATCGGCCCGCGCAGCGTGGCGGCGACAGGCGCTCCGAGCGCCCGCGCTCCCTCGCGCACGCCACCACCCCCGACGCGGCCGTCGCCGCCCCGCTCCCGGGCCAGACCAATGAGCCACCAGACCAGGTCGCTGAGATCGGCGTCGCCACCGCCCGTGCCGTCCCATCCGCTCACCGTCACGTAGCGGGCGCAGGCGTGGTAAACCTCGATGCCGGCGCGCGGGTGGCACGCGGCGTTACCGCCCCACGCGGCCAGATCGTCGGCGTTCAGGGAGCGCAGCAGCGGTGCGAGCATCATCGAGGCCTGCACGGCGACGGGCGGCTCCTGACCCCCGCCGGGCGCCCGCAGCCGGCCCATGATCCGAAACCCCTTTCCCGAGGGCGTGATCTCGCGATACGCGTCCGCCGTCTCGGCCCAGTCGCGCAGCATCCGCGCCCACGGCGCGATGTCGCCGGTGACCGGGTCGCGCCCCTTGTCGATGTCGATCCAGACCCGGCCGATGTCGCCGACGACCTTCCACCCCACGCCGGCCGTTGGTTGCTGTTCCGCCGTCGCCGCGTCGCGTGCCTTCGCCCAGACCACCCCGCTCGGACTGGCGACCGAAGCGGACGCCTGGGTCCCGGGCACCACGGGCACCTTGGTGGAGTGCTTCGCGCCGGGGGGTGTGTGCCAGTACCATCCGCACCAGCGCCGCTGGTCGAGCATGTCCTTGAAAGCGTCCAATAAATCCAGATTGACGCCGCGCGTGTTCTCTGTTGCTGTCATCACTGATCCCCGTGTTGAGAGGCAGTCGGGTTCGTTCCCGTCAGACTGCCGACCGAGACGCGAAAAGCCCACCCGGTGGCCGGGTGGGCTTTTCTGATTGTTATCCCCATGATTCCCCGGGTTGTCCCCAGGACCGGACGATCATGGCTCGTCCTCGTCTTCATCGATGAGGAAGACCCGGGCCTCGATGAAGATGCCCCAGCCGTCCTCGTCGACCGCCCTCACCCTGACCTTCGACGTACCGGGCCCGCCGTTGGGCACGACGTAGACGATCGCGTCGTCAGGAGCCGCCGCGATGGCGGCCAGCAGCTCGGCCTTGGTCATGTCCGGTCCTCCTCGCGCGCGACGGCCGCGTTCAGCTCCGCCGCCAGCGTCTTGGCATACGCCAGCGCGGCCCGGTATTCGCATCGATCGGTGCGCCCGACGAACAGTCCGCCGCCATACCAGCGGATCGACACGAGATGGCGCGCCTTCTCGCCGATGAACCTTGGCCGCCCCATCATGTCGGTTTCGACCACCGCCACGTTGGCGTACTTGCCGGACCATTTGCCACGCGTGGACGCGGCCGAGGTCATCACGATGAAGCGGGGAAACAGATCCAGCTGGACGGGGCCGCCGTCGGCTGGCAGGGTGGCGATTGGAGTCATGTTCTGGTCGTTCATGGTTCTTGGTCCTTGTGTTGTGTGTTGACGCCGCCGGGGTCTTGCCGCCCCGGCGGCGGTTTCGTTCTCAGTCCTGCTCGCGGCGCAGCCATCCGGCGCCGAGAACCATCACGTAAAAGAAACGGTCATCCGCGTACTGGCGCAGGGAATACTCCGCGTCGGGGTGATCGGCTTTGTATTCAAGAATGGCCGCGTGGGCGTCGAGCGCGAAAACCCAGCGCGAGGCGTCGTAACGGTCCTCGGTGGTGATCAGGCGCGCGGCGGCGGCGTCGACGGGGATGCTCATGCGTCCGTCCCCGCGTGGCGTGCCGCGCGACGCGCCGCCGCGATGGCCAGGACTCTCCGCGCGTGGTCGATCCAGTCCTGCGCGAACGCGACCGCCTCGGCCCGCGTGGTGAACGCCTTTCTCGTGTTGGTGTTGTGGGTGCCGTTCTCGCGGACGACGACCGGGATGTAGGGGAAACGGGGATCGCGTCCCCGTTTGACGGCTGACGCGCGCATCGGCTGTGCCCCGTCGGTTTCAGGGTCGCGCTCATCGCGCGTCCGCACGTTGGTCCGCGTGCCGTTCCGGCTGAACGTCATGCCGGCGAGCCAGCCACGCGGCAGCCGCTCGCGGGTGGCGACCAGCAC
>DATMZL010001503.1:0-2414 GCA_035607075.1 Polyangia bacterium | reverse complement strand
AACCGGGGCGCCTGACGATCACGCCGCCGTCGGGATCGGGCGTGGACGCGGCGATGCCTGCCTGGTCCAGCGCCACGCTGTTGCCCACAGCCATGTGGCGGGACGTGTGCACGACCCAGATCGGCAAGTCGGTCGAGACGCGATCGAGATCGTCCTTGGTCGGGTGCCGTCCCTCGTCGAACATCTCGTGGTCGTAGCCGGTCCCCAGGATGTACTTGTGCTGGACCGCCAGCCGCGCGTGGCGCGCGCGCAGCGCCGCGAGCATCTCCTCGATCGACGAGATGCGTCCGGCGGGCGGCGGCGCGAGATCGACCCAGTCCAGCTCGCTCGCCACCTGCGTGAAGTGGCCGTGGCCGTCGACGAAACCGGGGACCAGCGTCCGCCCGTCGAGATCGACGACGCGCGCCGAGCGCCCGGCGGCGGCCAGGACGAGGTCGGTCTGCCCCACCGCGACGATGCGGCCGCCGCGCACGGCGACCGCCTCTGCGGACGGATGCCGCTCGTCCATGGTGACGACGTCGGCGTTGACGAACACAGCCGTTGGTTCCGACGCACGTTTGGCCATCTCATCTGGAACGTGAGGCTTTCAATCCAGACGCCCAGATCTTCCCGCGCGACGCGGCCTGCTTCAGTAGTGCGACAGTGAGCCGTCGACGCGCGCCCGCCGGAGCGCGTACGCGAACACGACCGCGCCGACCGGCGCCAGCACGCCCGCGAACGCCAGCAGCGCGAGGAACGAATCGGCGAGCGCCGCCGGACCGGCGCCGACGAGCAGCGCGCCGCGAAGCACCGTGAGCGCGTGCGTGAGGGGCAGGAGCTGCGCGAGCGCGCGCAGCCAGGTGGGCAGCACCGAGACCGGATAGAGCACGCCCGACAGAAAGAACGAGAGCGACCCGATGATCATCGCCACGGGGTTCAGGCGCCGGACCAGCATGGTCGTGCCGGCCGCGAGCAACCCCAGGCCCGAGAACGCGCCGATCACCAGCGGTACAGCCAGCGCGACCGACAACCAGTTGGCGTGGCCGAGGTCCAGGCCCAGCAGCAGCGTCGCCGCGACGAGATACGCCGCCGAGCGAAGCGCGGCCGCGCCGAACTCGTACATCGGCGGCGCGCCCAGAACCATCCAGGGCGGCGCGGGCGTCGCGATCTCGGCTTCGAGCGTTCCCATCATCTGGGCCATCCGGATCCGCTGCGCCAGCCCCGACACGCCGACCTGCTGGAACTCCGCCGCCAGCAAGCCCAGCACCATGAATCCGAGGTAGTTGCCGCGGTAGCCCGCGAGGTAGGGGTTGGCGGCCGCGCCCACGAAACGCGCCAGGAACACCATCGACGCGATCGCCAGCCCCAGGCCCAGCACGCGGATGACGAACGCCGAACGGTAGCCGCCCAGCGCGGACAGCTCGCGCCGGATGAACGCCCACATGATTCGCGCATACCAGGTCACAGCCCCAGCTCCGCGTCGATCTGTTCCGGCGGCGTGTCGGCGTGCAGACGTCCGCCCTCGAGGAACAGCACGCGATCCGCCATCGCCTTCGCCTCGGTCGGGTCGTTGCTGCACACGATCGCGGTGCGGCCCGGCTTCCGGATCACGTCGTCGCGCAGAAACGCGCGCAGATCGCGGGCGCCGCGCGGGTCGAGGCCCAGCGTCGGCTCGTCGAGCAGCAGCACCTGCGGGTCGGCGAGCAGCCCGCGCGCGAGCGCGAGGCGCTGGCGCATGCCGCGCGAATACTCGCGATAGCGGCGATCGGCGGCGTCGGCTAGCCCGACGCGCTCGAGCAGCGCCGACGACCGGTGGCGCGCCTCGGCCGGGGACAGCCCGTGCAGCGCCGCGAAGTAGTGCAGGTTCGCGCGCCCCGACACGCGGTAGTGGAAGCTGCGCTCGTCGCCGACCACGAACGCCACACGCCGCCGGAACGCCGCGCCGCCCGTCGCGACGTCGAGCCCGGCGACGTCCGCGCGCCCCGACGTCGGCATCAGCAAGCCGCCGAGGATCCGCACCAGCGTCGACTTGCCCGCGCCGTTCGGGCCCATCACGCAGACGATCTCGCCGGGCGCGACGGAGAACGACACGTCCACCAGCGCGTCCAGCGCCTTGCCCAGGAAGCGTCCGCGCAGCATCTCGCCCAGCGCGGCCGGCGGGCGGAAGATCTTGCCCAGACCATCGGCGACGACGGCGGGCGCCGTCGTCATTGCTCGAAGGCCTTGCCGCCGCGCTGCCACTTCACGACGGCGGCGTTGTGCTCGGCGACCGTGCGCGAGAACTGGTGCGTGCCGTCGTTCCTCGCCACGAAGTAAAGGAAAGGCGTCTTGTCCGGCGCCAGCACCGCCTCCAGCGCGGCGCGCCCGGGATTCGAGATCGGCCCGGGCGGCAGCCCTTCGTGCGTGTATGTGTTGTAGACGTTGTCGCGATCGTC
>DATMZL010001554.1:0-8322 GCA_035607075.1 Polyangia bacterium | reverse complement strand
GCTCGAGACGAAGGTCGTCGTCGAGATGACGCGCTACCAGCAGCCGAAGGGCAAGGGAACCGAGCTGTCGTTCACGTCGTTCGACATGAATCGCCGCGGGATCTACGTCGAGTTCGCCGGGCGCGGGCACGCGAAGAACGGCGAGCAGTACACCTTCCGTGTGAACCTCGGCGCGCCGAGCAAGGGCGGCGGCCGCGTCAAACCCGCCAGCGACGACTACGAATCACACGCGGTGAGCAAGATGGTCTCGTTCGAGGCGCCCGTGACCACCGTGGTCGTGACGACGACCGTCAACCGCGTCGAACAATAGGAATCGTCGGAAGTCAGGCGACCGATTCGGCCACGCCGCCGAAGCGGCGCTCGCGCCGCGCGTAGGCCGCGAGCGCGGCCTCCAGGTGCTGGCGCCCGAAGTCGGGCCACATCACGTCGGTGAAGTAGAGCTCGGCGTAGGCCGCTTCCCAGAGCAGGAAGTTCGAGAGGCGCTGCTCGCCCGACGTGCGAATCACGAGGTCGGGCGGCGGAAGCGCGCGCGTGTCCAGCGCCTGCGCGACGTGGCTCTCGGCGATCGCCTCGGGCTGCACGCGGCCGTCGACGGCAGCGCGCGCGAGTCGCTGGACGGCGCGGACGATCGACTCGCGGCCGCCGTATGACAGCGCCAGGCACAGTGTCATGCCGCGGTTTGCGCGGGTCGCCTCGACGAGCGCGGTCAGCGGTCCGCGCACGAATCCCGGGAGGCGCGTCTCGTCGCCGATCGTCGTCAGGCGGATGCCGCGCGCGTTCAACTCGGCGCGCTCCTGCAGCACGAAGCGCACGAGCAGCCGCATCAGCTCGGCGACCTCGGTGGCGGGGCGCTCCCAGTTCTGAGCCGAGAACGCGTACAAGGTGAGATACGGGATGCCGATCTCGCGCGCCGCGCGCACGACGCGCCGAACGGCCTCGGCCCCTTCGCGATGTCCGTCCGACCGCGCGCCGCCGCGTGCCGCCGCCCAGCGGCCGTTGCCGTCCATGATAATTGCCACGTGCTCGGGAAGTTGGTTCACGCGCCCTCCTCAGTTCAGGAGACATCGTTCCGACGGGCCTCCCGGCCGGGATCCGGCTGAGCGGTCGCAGCGCGAGGCCGAACCGTCGCGTGGGGGAGCGCGGGGTGTCCCCCGCGCGAGCCCTTCGCGGGGGGTGTGGGACCCTCCCAGGGTCCCACTGTCCATAGTCGCGCGAGGGGGTGACCCGGACGGCGCGCACGCGCATGATAGAGGCTGCGAACGCGCATGGAGAAACGACCCGCCAGCCCGCCCGAGCCGTCGATCATCCGCAGCACCCTGCGCGCGCTGCTGGCGCCGCGCCGGCTGCTTCCGATCGTGCTGCTGTCGGGGTCGATGGTCGTCGCCCAGGGAAACTACAGCAGCGACCCGTTCGCGATCCCCCTCGGCATCGCGATGTGCATCGCGTTCTCGATCGTCGCGCCGGTGTCGTGGCGCGTCCTGTTCCCCGACCGCTTCAACCTCCGCCATGGCGGCATCCGGCTGATCCTGTACGCGACCATCGGGGCGGGCGTCGTCTGGTCGCTGGGGATCGTCGTTCCGGACATCCTCGGCATGGGCCAGACGCTGCTGACGGCGGCGCCCAGCGTGGTCGTCTGCCTGGCGCTGTTTCTCGTCGGCGGCTGGGGCCTCGGCCGGCACATGTGGCTCGAAGACGAGCTGGCGCGGGCGGAGGCGCGCGCGACGCTGCTCGCGCGCGAGGCGGAGAGCGCGCAGCTGCTGGCGCTGCGGTCGCACCTGGACCCGCACTTCCTGTTCAACACGCTGAACGCGATCGCCGAGTGGTGCCGCGAGGACGGCGAGATCGCGGAGCGGGCGGTCATGCGGCTGTCGGCGATGCTGCGCACTGTGCTGGCGGGCGTGCGCGCGTCGACCTGGCCGCTCGCGGACGAGCTGGCGTTGCTGGACACGCTGTTCGAGCTGCATCGCCTGCGCGATCCCGACCGCGTGCGCGTCACGCGCCAGCTACCGGAACCGCTGCCCGACGTCGCCGTTCCGCCGATGCTGCTGCTGCCGCTCGCGGAGAACGCGGTCAAGCACGGTCCGGCTGCGGGGCACGCGGGCGAGATCGTGCTCGCCGCCCGCACGACCGCCGACGAGCGGCTGGTCGTGTCGATCGAGAACCCGGGCGCCTATCGCGGCCGGCGGGCCGGCGGCAGCGGGATCGAAATCGTCGAGCGGCGGCTCGCGCTCGCTTATGATGATCGGGCGATGCTGACCATCGCGGCGGTGGGCGAAACGACGCGCGCGGAGGTGTCGCTGCCGCTGGCGGCGCACCCGTCAGGATCACCGACATGACGGTTGAGGGCACGGCGCCGCTGCAAGTGCTGGTCGCTGACGACGAGGCGATCGCGCGCAAGCGCCTGGTGCGGCTGCTGGCGGCGATGCCCGACGTCGCCCTGGCGGGCGAATGCGCAGACGCGCACGAGGTGCTGGAACGGGTGCGCGCGGGGGGCATCGACGTCGTCTTGCTCGACATCCAGATGCCCGAGCTGTCGGGGATCGAGGCGCTGCAGCTGTTTCCGGCCGACGGCCCGCTGGTGATCTTCTGTACCGCGCACACCGCCCATGCCGTCGCGGCGTTCGACGTCGGCGCGATCGACTACCTGCTGAAGCCGATCGAGGCGGCGCGGCTGCGGAAGGCGCTAGACCGCGCGCGCGATCGCGACGCGCGCGGCCGCTACGCCGACGAGCTGGCGCGCTTCAAGAACCGCGGCGCGCCGGAGGCCGAGAAGCCGCTCGATCGCCTCGCGCTGCCGACGCGCCAGGGCATCGTGCTGCTGGATCCGCTGACGGTGTCGCACGCCGAGCTGGACGGCGAGCTGGTCACCGTGCACACCGCCGACGCGCAGTACCTGTCGGCGATGTCGTTGCAGGAGCTGGAGAGCCGGCTGCCGGGCGAGCGCTTCGCGCGCGTTCACCGGCGGGCGATCGTCAACCTGGAACACGTCGTGCGGCTGGAGCCGAACGAGGTCGGCGGCTACACCGCGCGCACGCGCAACGGGCGGGCCGTCGAGATCTCGCGCCAGGCCGCGCGCGATCTGCGGAAACGCCTCGGGCTGCGCTAGACGGGTCGCGCGCGTCAGGAGGCGAGCGCGTCGGCGTCGGCCGCCACGGGCTCGGGCGCGCGCTCGCGGGCACGCGCCTTTCCCAGGCTGACGATGCCGCCATCAGCGGGTTCGCCGGCGATCAACGCCTGGATCGTCGGGCGGCATCCGCCGCACGCCATCCCTGCCCCGCACGCGCGTCCGACCTCTTCGACCGACCGCGCGCCGCGGTCGACGCATTCGCGGACCACGCGGTCACAGACCTTGTTGCAGTGGCAGACCAGCAAGCGCCTCAAATAGTATTGAAAGTCATTATCAATTTCAAGGATGGAATCCGCCGGCCGACGTGACTAGACTGCCGCGCCATGCAGGGAGATGCGGACGTGATTGCGGCGTTGAACGACATCCTGACCGCGGAACTGACCGGGATTAACCAGTATTTCGTGCACTACAAGATGCTCGAGAACTGGGGTTACCTGCGGCTCGCGCAAAAAAAACGCGAGGAGTCCATCGAGGAAATGAAGCACGCCGACAAGGTGATCGAGCGGATTCTCTACCTCGACGGTGTCCCGAACCTGCAGCGCCTCGGCGCCGTCCGCGGCGGCGAGGAACCGGTCGAGATGCACAACCTCGACCTCGCGCTGGAGCGCGAGGCGGCCGCGCGGCTCAACCAGGCGATCGTCCTCTGCCTGGACCGCAAGGACGCCGGGTCGCGCGAGCTGCTCGAGCACCTGCTGATCGCCGAGGAAGAATCGGTCGAATGGCTGGAGGCGCAGCTGGTGATCATCAAGGACATCGGCCGCGAGCGTTACCTCGCCGAGCAGCTTCGCAGTTAGTCGCGGCGCGCGGCGACGATTTCGGCCATCTTCGCGACGACCGCATCGGGCGACAGCGCGCTGGAGTCGATCTCGATCGCGTCGTCGGCCTTGCGCAGAGGCGCCGCCGCCCGCGTCGAGTCGCGCGTGTCGCGTTCGACGATCTCCGCCTTGGTCCGCTCGGCGTCGGCGGGCTTGCCGGCGGCGGTCAACTCGGCCACGCGGCGCCGCGCCCGCTCGTCGGTGTTCGCGGTCAGGAAGAACTTCGCCTCCGCGTCGGGGAACACGACCGTCCCGATGTCGCGCCCTTCCACGACCACCCCGCCCGGCGCGCCGATGCGCCGTTGCAACCCCAGCAGCGCGGCCCGCACCTCCGGCAGCGCGGAGACGCGCGACGCGCCGTCGGACATCTCGGGCGTGCGGATCGCGGTCGTGACGTCCTGCCCGTTCACGGTCACCCGGTTGACGACGCCGTCCAGCCGGAACGCGATGTCGATGCCGTCGGCCAGCGCCGCAACGCCGGGACCATCGTCCCAGGCGACGCCCCGCTCGCGCGCGCGCAGCGCCATCGACCGATAGATCGCGCCCGTGTCGAGCAGGGCGTAGCCGAGCCGCGCCGCCAGCAGGCGCGCCGTCGTCGACTTCCCTGCGCCCGCAGGTCCGTCGATGGCGACGATCAACCCGCGCGCTCGGTCAGACATGACCGAAGCTATATCGGACTACCCGCTCTTGCGGAAGCGCGACGGATACGGGTCGCCGAATTCCTTGTCGGGGTGCAGCGACTTGGCGCGCGCGATCAGCGCGTCCTCCGTCTCGACGCGGTTCGGATCGGGGAGGCAGCACTCAACCGGGCAGACGGCCTGACAGGCCTCGTGGTCGTGGAACCCGACGCATTCGGTGCACAGCTTCGGGTCGATGACATAGATGTCCTCGCCCTCGCTGATTGCCTCGTTCGGGCATTCCGGCTCGCAGGCGCCGCAGTTGATGCATTCCTCGGTGATGTACGTGGCCATGAATTTCCTGATGATCCTGGTGGAAGTGTAGGAGAGCGGGTCTAGAGCGTCAACGCGATGCTGTCAAGCGGACGCGGTCGAATCCGTCGCAGATTCGGTCACGACGCGCGCCTTGCCGATGCGCCCCGAACCGCCCCGCAGGTTGACCGAGACCAGGCGGGAGACCCCGGGCTCTTCCATGGTGATGCCGCACAGCCGGTCGGCGATCTCCATCGTGCGGCGGTTGTGCGTGATCAGGATGAACTGCGAACGGTCGGTCATCTCGCGCACGACCTGGTTGAAGCGGCCGACGTTGGCCTCGTCGAGCGGCGCGTCGACCTCGTCCAGAACGCAGAACGGCGACGGCTTGACCAGGAAGATCGCGAACAGCAGCGAAACTGCGGTCAGCGCCTTCTCGCCGCCCGACAGCAGCTCGATGTTCTGGCTGACCTTCTTGCCGGGCGGGTTGGCGACGATCTCGATACCCGTTTCCAGCATGTCGCTCTCGTCAGTCAGCACCAGGGTGGCGCGGCCGCCGCCGAACATGCGCGGGAACACCGCTTCGAACTGGGCGTTGACCGCGTCGAACGTCTCGCGGAACCGCCGCCGCGAGGTCCGGTTGATGCGCTCGATCGCCGTTTCCAGCTCGGTGATCGCCGATTCGAGGTCGGCCTTCTGCGTAGTCAAGAAGTCGTAGCGCTTCTGCAGCTCTTCCGATTCCTCGATAGCGGTCAGGTTGATCTCGCCCATGCGCTCGATCAGACCGCGCAGCTCGGTCGCGCGCTTCTCCTCCTCGGCGCCGAACAGCGTCCGGAGGTGATACTCGTAGACGACGGCGGCCAGCACGACGTCGCGGTAACGGTCGCTGACGTGCTCCTCCAGTGAGGTCCGCCGCAGCGCGACCTCCTGGCAGCGCATCTCCAGCTTCGACAGCGTCTGCGCCAGCCGCGCGACCTCCGTACGCGTCGCCCGCAGCTGCGCTTCCCGCTCGGCCAACCGCGCCTGCCGCTCCTCGAGCGCGCCCTGCCGCTCGCCGTGGGCGCGCGCCCGCGCTTCCGCCTCGGCCTGCCACAGCGCCGCCTCGTCGCGCAGGCGCACGGCGTCCTCGCGCAGCGTGGCCGCGCGGGCCTCGTCGTCGGCCAGCGTCGCCTCGATGCGCGCCGCGCGCGCCTCTTCGTCGGCCCGGTCCGCGCGCAGCCGCTCCAGCGTCTGGCGCGCGTTCTGCCGGCGCTCCTCCGCCTGCGTCGCGGCGATCTTCAAGGTCGTCAGCTCGCCGATGGCGCGGTCGACCTCCTCGCTCAACGCCGCCGTTCGCGTCCGCAGCTCCGCGGCGCGGGCCTCGCCCTCCTCCACAACGCGCGCGTCGCCCTCCAGGCCCGCCGTCGCCTCGACGAGTCGCTGCTCGTTCTCCTCGGCGGCGCGCGTCAGGTCGGCGCGCTGGTTGGCGAGTTGCTCGCGCCGCGCCTCGCAGGCGCTGCCTTCCTGGACGGCGCGGTCCAGGTCCTTCTGCAACCCGAACAACGACATCTCGTCGGTGCGCAGCGCGGTCGACGTCTCGTCGAGGGCGCGCGACAGATCCGCCGCGCTCTGCTTGCGCGCGATCTGGCGCGACAGCGCGCTCTCCAGATCGGCGTCGAGACGCGCCATGACCTCTTCCAGCTCGCGGATCTCGCGCTTCTGCTCCAGAACGCCCGTCAGCGCCGACTCGCGCGCGCCGCCCGTCACGACGCCCTGCGGGTCGATGACCTCGCCGTCGAGCGTGACGATCGTCTTGCTGGTGCGCGTCTCGCGCCACAACGACAGCGCGCGCTCCAGGTCCTCGACGACCAGCACGTCGCCGAGCAGATACGCCGCGACCTCGTCGTACTGCCGGTCGTACCCGATCAGCTCGAGCATCGGCCCGCGCACGCCCTCGCCCTTCGGCCAGGCCGCCGCCACCGCCTCGGCGCTAATGTCGAGACCGATCGCGTGGGAGCTCGACGAGCTTTGCTCGGCGAGTCCCATCGCGGGAGGGTTTGGGGACCCTCCCAGGGTCCCCATGGAAGATGTCGCGTCGTACACGACCTCGCCGCGCGGCGCGGTCGGCTGCATGCGCAGCGCGCGCGGAATGAACGACGAGCGTCCCTCGCGCGTGCGCTTGAGGAACTGGATCGCCTCGACACCCGCCTCGTGCGAGTCGACGATGACGTTGCCCAGGCGCTCGCCCAGCACGGCCTCGACAGCCGTCTCCAGCTCCGGCGGCGGCTGCACGATGTCGGCGACGACACCCTTGATGCCGTCGGCGCCGCCGGCCGCGCGGTGCTCCTGCATGATCGCGCGGACGCCCTTCTGGAAGCGTTCGTAGCGATCCTGGATCTCGGTCAGCGACGCGAGCCGCGACCGTCGACGGTGCGCCTCCTCGCGAAGCGTCTCCAGCTCCAGCTCGCCGCGCGAGATCTCGCTGCGGACGGCGGTCAGACGCGTCTCGTCCTCGGCCTTCCGCGTGCGCGCGCCGTCGACCCGCGTGGCCAACCCGTCGATCTCGTCGCGCAGTCTCCGCTCCTCGCCGACCAGCAGCTCCAGCCGCTCGCCCGCGGTCGCTTCCTCGCCCGTCACGCCGGCCAGCCGCGCCGCCAGATCATCGCGGCGCTGCGTCGCGCCCGCCCGCTGCGCCTCGCGGCGGGCGATGCTCGCCTGTGCCGCCGCGATCTCCGCCTGCGCGACCTCCAGCTCGTGTCGCGCCGTCGCCAGCGTGGCGCGTCGCTCGTCCTGCACGCGCGCCTGCGCTTCGTAATCGCGCTCGCTCGTGTCGGCGGCAGCGTCGATCTCCGCCAGCCGCGCCTCGATCTCCTCGATGTTCGCAGCCTGGACCGCCGCGCGCGCGCGCAGCGCGGTGATCTCTTTGCGCCCGGCCTCGACCCGGTTCGTCAGATCGATCGCCTCGGCGTCGTGATGGTCGGCGCGCTGCATGCCGAGCTGCGCCTTGTTCGACAGCGCGTACAGCTCGTCCTTCGCCGCCGCCAGCTCGGTGACCTCCTCGGTCACCGCCAACCGCTCGGCGTCGGCCGCCGCCTCGCCCGCTTCCAGTCCGGTGCTCTCCGTCTGATGGCTCTCGCGAACGCTCGCGAGCTCGTCACCGAGCGACTTCTCCTCGGCCAGGTGCCCGAGGTAGCGCTGGGCCGACGACCACAGATCCAGGTCCTTCAGCTCGGCCTTGTAGCGCTTGTAGCGCTCCGCCTTCTGGGCCTGCAGGCGCAGCGAGCGCAGCCGCCCGTCGATCTCACCGATGATGTCGGACACGCGCAGCAGGTGCTGGCGCGTCGAATCCATCCGGCGCTCGGCGGCTTTCTTCTTCGACTTGTAGCGGGTGATGCCCGCGGCCTCGTCGATCAACCCGCGCCGATCTTCCGGACGCGACGACACGATGAACCCGATCCGCCCCTGTTCGATG